>CAMVBR010000061.1 GCA_947165755.1 uncultured Clostridia bacterium | reverse complement strand
ACCACCGAGATCTACACTCTTTCCCTACACGACGCTCTTCCGATCTCTCCAGCAGCGGCACAAGGCCGTAGGAATAGCCGTCGTAACCAAGGGCTTTTACGGTAAGCGCGTCGAACAGGGTGATCTCGATATCCTGCTCCGCAAAGAGGAAGGCCAGCAGCGGCTGCACCGGCGTGAGGATCTCAACGAGGGCGTCTCTGAAGCCGTCAAGGTCGCCGTCGGCGAAATCGAAGGTCATGCCGTCCCACGCAGTGAGATCGAGACCTACCTGCGCGAGAACGCCGTCCAGCATCTCGGGCAGCTCAAGGCCGCCGAGCAGATTGGTGATGAGGCCGACGAGCTGGGAGGCGGTATCCGCCGTGATCAGAGAACCGGCAAGGTATTCAACTGCTTCGCCGAGGGTTTCGGCGCCGCCGAGCTGATCGCTGAGAAGCTTCACTACGTTGTTCAGCGTCTCTTCCAGATGCTCTTCCACAAAGAGCGCGTCTTCTCTGGTCCATTTGGTCTTTGTGTATTCGCTGTATTCCTCGGTCCAGAAGGTGCTGTAATCGCCGGCGCCGATGTTGCCGGTGGT
This sequence comes from uncultured Clostridia bacterium, assembly GCA_947165755.1. Classification (GTDB taxonomy): domain Bacteria; phylum Bacillota; class Clostridia; order Oscillospirales; family Acutalibacteraceae; genus RUG806. The sequence goes on along the minus strand of CAMVBR010000061.1, from coordinate 9,414 downwards.
GATCCAGTCGATCTTCTGTACGCTTTCCATCGAGTAGCGCTGCGGCGCGGTGAGCTCCACCACCGCGGCAACGGAATCGGTGTAGTTGGTTACAAAGTTATCGAGGATCGTCTGCAAGATCTCGGGCAGCTCGAAGGGCGCCTCCCCTTCTTCCTTCCCGGCGTTGATCATATCGATGATCTGCAGCAGAAGGTTCTTCTTACCCGCGTCGATATCGGCCTGATCCATCTCCATGGCTGCCACGAGCCAGTCGATGAGGTACAGGAACACGTCCGCGCGGTTGGCGGTCAGGTGGGCGAAATCGGCGGCGTGGCCGGGCACGTTCGCAAAGGGGCTGGAGGTGCGGTGACCTGTAGACCAGGTAATGCCTGTGGTGAGCTGGGCAAGCTTGATCGCGTCGAAATCAGGCAGCTCCAGCGCTGGCGCGGCAGGCTCGGCGCCTTCGTCGCCTTCTTCATCTTCGCCGCCCACAAGGCCGACGATGGACTGAATGAGACCGTTGAGCGAGGTGATATCAATACCCAAAGAGGAAAGATCAAGCATTTCACCCACATTTACCGTAAGCGAATCTGACATAGCGTTTGGCACGTCACCGGTTTTATTAACAATAGAAGCCGTATAATGCGCATCGGCACTATAAGCGATCACGGTTTTCAATTCGCTTAAAAGCGGCTCCACCAGGCCAAAATTAAAAGCGAACGCAATACTCGGAAGCATCTTCAGGATCGTATCCAACGGGGCGGCAGTGATCTTGTTCAAAAGCGCTTCAACGGGAGCTATCACGCCATTTTCCAGCACCTTGCGGGTGGTATCAAGCGTATTGCCGTTCGGAATTTCCTCTACGCCGAGTGTGGCGAGGATTGGCGCTAACAGATTATTATAGCCAGGGTTACCTGTAAAAGTAAGTTTTAAAGTTATCGGGCTAACAGTAACAGTAGACACATAGCATGCTCTACCGGTACCGGTACCAATCGTAGGAGTGCCAGCACCACCTACAGAAGATGTTTTGTTGGAAAGAAGCGCCAAGAGTAAAGGCTCAAGACCGGAAAGTGCAGCTGATGCTGCATTCAGGAAGGTTTCCTTATCCGTTATGCCCCATTCCAGCGTCAGCTTGCCGGATTCGGCATCATAAATGTTTTCATTCTCCCAAGGATTGACATTCCATGTACCACTTCCATCAGTTTTTAAACTATATGTATTTGGTACTCTATTTAGTTTCTCGTATACCTCTGGATAGCTTCCCCTTAAGTTTTCAGCAAGAATCTTAGGCATAATCTTGAAACCAATCCCAGTAAGCACTTCTCCAAGTGATTTATAAGTTAGAGATATACTTACATCGCCAGCTGTATCGTCATGCACTGTGGTAGTCGCAGGAAGATCTGCCCATACCTTGGCAAATTCCAACGCTACCATCGGGTAGAGATACTGAACGAGGGTATTCAGGAAATCATCGGTATAAAGCTTATCAAGAACACCTGTCAGTGTGCCGCCGAGATCGAAGGTCTCCTTGAGCGCGTCGGAGGTAAGGACGCCGTCGAGCATATCGATGATTTTCTCCACGTTTTTATCCGTTACGGTGTAATCGGCGTTTCTGGCCACATCCATTTCGGAAACGGCGCGGATATAATCGCCGATCTCCTGCGATTCAAACAGGAAATCCGCCGTGCCGAGATTGGCCTGATAGCTCTTGAAAACGATCACCGCGCTGCGGATGGCGGCATAGCGCGCTTTCACTTCGTCCGAAAGGTTGGAATGAACGGTCTCGTCCAGGAAGATGTAATGCTGGTCGCTTACGGTATTGAACGCAAGGCGGAGATCGCGGTAGTTCTCCATGGTGATATCGTCTGCGTTCTCAACCTCATGGCCGTATCTGGCAACAAAATTCTGATACAGATCGTAAGCCATATTCACGTTGCCGGAAACACGGCTGTTGAGCATGGCGTAAACGGAATCGATCTTCGTTTCCATGGCCGCTTCCAGCGTGGTGAAGAGCTTATCGGCAAACGCGACGTCGAACGCGCGTACTTCCGCCACAAAAGCCTGAAGCTGCGTGTACCATTCGTCTCTTGCGTTGAGCACTTCGTAAAGCTGAGCGTCGGTATAATCCGCAGTTACGGGCTCGAACGCCTCAGTGTAAACGCTTCTGTAAGAGGTAAAGTTGTTCTTATAGGTATCGTAAGGCAGCAGAGCATTCAACTGATCAATCAGCGGGTCAATCACGTCTGCAGCGTAGCCGACGCCGAATACCGCGTTAACATTTGCGGCATCGAAGGGAGTAAGGGTAGCTTTATTGGCAATCAGAACCGCAATGGCGGCTTCGATCTTATCGCCGGCAGCCTCGGTTTCAAGCACCCAATCGCTGTTATACGAGCTGAAATCGGCAACGTTCCCTGTGATCTCCGGATATTCCAGAACCTTCAGGTGTGTGATCTCCTCTGCGTTCTTATAGTCCGTAATGCGGGCTTCGATCACAGTTCGGTCGAGAATGTTGTTGTCAGTCTCGAAGTACGCGTATACCTCTGGAATATTAAGATTTTTATAATTATTATATTTTGTATTGAAATCATCATGAAGCGTGGTGATCTCAGTCAGATCGGTCTCCGTAAGCTCCGCATCTTTATTATACATGCTGATATCCGCAGCAACGTAATCGAGCAGCTCATCCACGATGGGCTTATACTGGCAGATCAGCATTGCGGCATTCAGGTCGGCAATCTTCGGATCCCATGAGCTGAAGAAATGCGCAACCACGGGCGCGCCGAAGGCGGCAACCGCAGCGGATCTCGCTTCGGTTACGGCGGCATAAACCGGGCTCAGCTCTTCAAACGTGTGCTCAATATTCTGCGCGATCGTGCTGTTCAGAATACCGGCGTTATCGTTCAGTGCGGTCTGATAAGCAGTAAGCTCAGTAATATCGCGAGTAATTGATCCGTCAGCTTCTTCGGCAGTGGCTACCACAATATAAAAGTGATACGTGTGTGTGGTAGTACCGCATGATGTAGAGCTTGTGTGGTAGAATCTGTCTTTCCGATGTGATACCGAATACTTATAGGTAGGCACATTCTTTGCTTCTTCTAAAGTCGCATAAGAAGTAATCGCGCCGTAATTCGTAACCTTTACCGAAAACGACACGGTGGAAAGACTTGAGGGAACGCTTGTTGCCTTGTCGGACGTAGCCTCTTCCCTGCTGACAGTAGGACCACCCAGCTTATCTAATACAGAAGAAGCATTATAGGTGATGAAATCGTTACCCATTCTTGTGCTCTTCTGCATTTCCGTCTTTATAAGATCGCGAACCTGCTGGGAAGTACGGTGGTCGAGGTTGTACTCGCTCGTACTGTTTTGGCTTGTCGCATTGTTGGTAGGTGTTCCCGCTGTGGCCTTGTGCACAATGGCGTTAAACACGGTAAAGTAAGCCTTGGCGGCGCGGGTCACGTCGCCCGACGGATCGTCCACCGTCGTATTGTTGTTACTGTCGGTAACGAAGATCGCGTTCTTCACGTTGTCGCTGGAAAGCGCCGTTGCCAACTCATTCCACTGGGCAGCGGTCACGCTGCCGGTCCCTTCGGCGTAAGCCATGATCGGCCCGCGCAGAAGACTGACGCAGGAGAGCGCCATCAGGATACTCAGCACAACGCTGAGCGTTCGGGTAAAACAGGAATTCTTTTGCATGAATCACTTCACACCTTTCTGTTTTTTGCGATACAAAAGGATGCTCTTTCCCCTTTTGGATAAAAATTTACATCCTAATCGTTCGATTTATTATAACATATTATAGTAAGATGATACAACCCATTTTTTAAATCATATTGTAAATAATTTGTTAATAACATTTAATCTTTATTGTAACTTTTTTACATTTTATTAAATAATTAAATTTCATTTTTTATAGATTGACAATGAAAAAAAATATTAATAAAATAATTATAACGAATGTGTTTAGGAGGGCAACACCATTGAAACCCATTCACCTTGCAGTTTTCGGCCTTTGGCTGGTTATCAACCTTTTGATCTGCAAAACCTACCGCATTTCAAGGATAAGGGCCGGTTTATATACCGGAGCCTTTATATACGCCGTTATCGGCGCATTGATCGGCGGCTGGTTTTATCGTATTGTTTTGGAGCATGCTACGGGCACTTCTACTTTTAATCTCGTGGCAATATTCGGCGGCTTAGTTTTTACTCCGGTATTTGTGGTTCTGACTGTTTTGGTTGAAAAAGCGATCCGCGGCTTGATAAACAAAGGAAGAACCATAAAACAATTGCCGCTTCTGCCGACGGTAAGCGTACGCGATACGCTGGACATGCTCACCCCCGGGTGTTTGGTAGTTTTGGCCATTTTTAAATTCAGCTGTCATTTTGATAAATGCTGCTATGGCATACCATGGAGCTGGGGTACGTATTCACCTTATCTAAAAACCACGGTCTTCCCGGTACAGATTTCGGAATTTCTGTCCATTCTCGCAGTTCTCGTTATCTGTATTTATTTAGCGAGACGCCCCTTTTATCGAAGAGGCATGGCTTACCCTATGGCAGCTGCATTCTATACGTTTTTTCGATTCGGTTGGGAGTTTCTACGGTACTACCAAACGGAAATGCGGCATTTGATCCTTGGGATGACCTTATGGCAGTTTTGCTGCGTGATCGTATTTGTATCGTCTTTATTATCATTGTTCATACTTTATAAAACACAGCCGAGTGAACCTCGTCCAAAAATCAGGTTATTCCTTGCTGAAAAAAATAAAAAAAACACGAATCGAAAAGAGCAAAATGAGAATGCAAAAAACAAAAAATGGCGCCAGCACTCAAATACGCAGAAAACAGGAAAAATCACACACCATAAAAAAAGGAAAGGGAAGAAGTAGTTATGTATAAAGCAATGTATGGCGTGGGCTTTGCATTGATGATGTTGCTCAATGTTTTTCGTTACAAAGATTACAATGTTTCACGCGCTCGCGCTGTCCTTTACACGATTGTCACCTATGTTTACGGTGTTCTCGGAGCTCTGGCCATGGGAAATATCTATTCTGCTGTTTGTGTACTTGTAGGTGCTGACGATGAAAGCAACGTGGCTATCTTCGGCGCAGTGGTTTTTACGCCGTTGATGCTTTTGGTAACCGCATTGATCGAAAAGGCAGTTTTGAAGCGCAAAACACCGGGAACGTATAAAAACAAACATGGAAAAGAAATTCAAAAGGAAAAACGCGTTGTCAGTCTGCGTGACACAATGGATCTGCTGACACCTGGTATTTTTATCATTCTAACCTGCGCAAAGCTGGGCTGCGCTTTTGAAGGCTGCTGCTACGGCGTGGAATGCGGTTGGGGGGTTTACTCTGAACGTGCTGAGTCGATCGTTTTTCCCGTACAACTATTTGAAGTTGCAACCATGTGCCTTGTTTTGCTTCTGTGCTTTGTTCTCAAGCGAACCAAATTTTACCGCCGCGGCATGGCGTATCCGCTTACAGCCGCTGTTTACAGCGCCACAAGATTCGGTTGGGAATTCATGCGCCATTACCCCGCGGAAATGCGGCACGTAATGTTTGGGCTCACATTCTGGCAGTTTTTCTGTATAATCGTATTCATCGCGTCGATGATTTCGATACTGGTGCTTTATAAAACACAGCCGAGCGAACCGTTGCTCCATTGGAAAAAAAGATAAAAAAACCTTGATTTCGCTTTTCGGCTGTGCTAAAATGGCTCTAAACGCAATGAACGGGAGAGTACGCTCACTTCTTTTCTTTCCAGAGAACGGCGCCACGGCTGGAAGCGTCCAAGGAAACCTGAGCTGAAGTTCACCCGGGAGCGGTTCGCTGAACGTATATACTGAGCATAATAGAATGTATATGCTATTAGGCGCAAACGGTTTGCCCCGTTACAGGCTTACGAGTGCCCGCCGAGGCGGGAATTCAGGTGGTACCGCGAAAGAGCTTCCTTCGTCCTGAAATACGGACGGAGGATTTTTTTCAATGCGAAATGCGGAATTCGGAATTGCTTTCAGGTATCAAAACGAAACAGGAATCAATAGGAAAGGACGAAATATATGAAAGAACTGTTGGAAAAGCTGCGGCAGGCCGCGTTGGAAGCCGTAGCGCAGTGCGGGGATCTCAGCGCGCTTGAAAACGTGCGCGTGCGCTTTTTGGGCAAAAAGGGCGAGATCACGGCCGTGCTCAAAATGATGGGCAAGCTTTCGCCCGAGGAGCGCCCCGCCATGGGGCAGCTTGCCAATATGGTGCGCCAGAGCGTGGAGGAGGCCATTGCCGAAGCCACCGACGAGCTCAAGAAAAAGGCGCAGGCTGCGAAGCTGGTGAACGAGACCATCGACGTGACCCTGCCCGGCGAAAAGCCGGAAACCGGCCACCGTCACCCGCTGGAGATCGTGCTGAACGAGGTGAAGGATATCTTCATCGGCATGGGCTTTCAGATCGCGGACGGCCCCGAGGTGGAATGGGACTACTATAACTTCGAGGCGCTGAACATCCCCGAAGGCCACCCGGCGCGCGATACGCAGGATACCTTCTACATCACCGAAAAAATGCTGCTCCGCACGCAGACCAGCCCGGTGCAGATCCGCTACATGGAGGGGCACAAGCCGCCCATCCGCATGATCGCCCCCGGCCGCGTGTTCCGCAGCGACCCCGTGGACGCCACCCACTCTCCCCTGTTCCATCAGATCGAGGGCCTTGTGGTGGATAAGAACATCACCATGGCCGATCTCAAGGGCAACCTGCTCACGCTGGCGAAAAAGCTCTACGGCGAGAATACCGAGATCCGGCTGCGCCCGCACCACTTCCCCTTCACCGAGCCCAGCTGCGAGATCGACGTATCCTGCTTCCGCTGCGGCGGCAAGGGCTGCCCCATGTGCAAGAACGAGGGCTGGATCGAGATCCTCGGCGCGGGCATGGTTCACCCGAAGGTGCTGGAGCGCGGCGGCATCGACCCCGAGGAGTATTCCGGCTTCGCCTTCGGCCTCGGCGTGGAAAGGCTTGCCATGTTCCGCTTCTCGGTGGACGATATGCGGCTGTATTACGAAAACGACGCAAGATTTCTGAGTCAGTTCTGAGAGGGAGGAAAACGAAATGGATTTATCAAGAAGATGGCTTTCCGATTACGTGGATATGACCGGCATTTCCGATAAGGAATTCGCCGATAAGATCACCCTCTCCGGCTCCAAGGTAGAGAGCTGGGCCGAGGAAGGCAAGGAGCTGAAAAATATCGTTGTGGGCAAGGTGCTCTCGCTGGAGCGCCACCCCGATTCCGACCACATGTGGGTGTGCATGGTGGACGTGGGCGAGGCCGCGCCCGTGCAGATCGTGACCGGCGCGCAGAACCTGACCGTGGGCGATTTCGTGCCCGTGGCAAAGGACGATTCCGTGGTTGCCGGCGGCAAGGCCATCCACGCGGGCAAGCTCAGGGGCGTAGACAGCTTCGGCATGCTCTGCTCGCTGGGCGAGCTGGGGCTCACCGCGCACGATTTCCCCTACGCGATCGAGGACGGCATTTTCGTACTGGGCGACGACTGCGATAAAACCCCCGGCACGGATATCCGCGACGCCATCGGCCTGAACGACACCGTGACCGAGTTTGAGATCACCCCCAACCGGCCCGACTGCCTTTCCATCATCGGCCTTGCGAGAGAAACCGCCGTCACCTTCGGCAGAAAGCTGAACGAGCCCGAGATCAAATACGGTACCGTGGGCGAAAACGTGCGCGACTACCTGAAAAACGTGACCATTGAGGCCGCGGATAAGTGCTACCGCTACGCCGGCGCCGTGGTCAAAAACGTGCGCATCGGGCCCAGCCCCCGCTTCATCCGCGAGCGCCTCAGAGCCTGCGGCGTGCGCCCCATCAATAACATTGTGGATATCACCAACTTCGTGATGCTCGAATACGGCCAGCCCATGCACGCCTTCGACCTGCGCTACCTGGAGGGCGGCGAGGTGATCGTGCGAAACGCAAAAGAGGGCGAGACCATCACCACGCTGGACGGCGTGGAGCGCGCCCTGAGCCCCGAAATGCTGGTGATCGCCGATACGAAAAAGCCCGTGGCCGTGGCAGGCGTTATGGGCGGCGAGTATTCCGGCATTATGGACGATACCACCGCCATCGTGTTTGAATCCGCCTGCTTCAACGGCGTATCCATCCGCAAGACCGCCAAAAAGCTCGGCATGCGCACCGAGGCCTCAGGCCGCTACGAAAAGGGGCTGGATTCCGACGCCTGCGCCAAGAGCCTTGCCCGCGCCCTCTCTCTGGTGGCCCTGCTGAACGCCGGCGATATCGTGGACGGCATCATCGATAATTACCCCGCCCCCAAGGCGCAGACCGTGATCGATTTTTGCCCCGACTGGGTGAACAATTTCATCGGCATCAACGTGAGCGCCGAGGAACAGAAGAAGATCCTTGAGGATCTGGAATTCACCGTAAAGGACGGCAAGATCTACGTGCCCTCCTTCCGCGGAGACGTGGAGCACAAGGCGGATATCAGCGAGGAGGTCGCCCGCTTCTATGGCTTTGATAAGATCAGCACCCGCCCCCTTTCCGGCACCTCCACCGGCGGCTTCAACGAGGCGCAGAAATTCGAGAACCTGATGCACGCCAAGTGCGTGGCGCTCGGCTTCACCGAGATCAAAACCTACTCCTTCATGTCCCCGAAGGCCTACGACCGCATCTGCCTGCCCAAGGATTCGCCCTACCGCAGCAGCATCGTGATCACGAACCCCCTGGGCGAGGATACCAGCGTGATGCGCACCACCGCCCTGCCCTGCATGCTGGACGTGGTTGCCCGCAACTACAACAACCGCAACCTGACCGGCAGCTTCTACGAGCTTGCCACCGTATACATTCCCCACGGCGCCGACGCGCTGCCCGATGAAAAGAAGACGCTGGTGCTCTCCGCCTACGGCGAGGGCAAGAGCTTCTTCACCCTGAAGGGCCGCCTGGAGGCGATATTGGAAGCCGCGGGCGTAAAGGGCTACGACGTGGTTCCCCTTACCACAGCCGCCTCTTACCACCCGGGCCGCACCGCCCGCATCACGGCGGACGGCAAGGAGCTGGCCGTGATCGGCGAGATCCACCCTGACGTGCTTGAGAATTACGATATCGGCACGAAGGTATGGGTGGCGCAGATCGATTTCGATCTGCTTTACGCCATCAAGAATACCCTGCGGCTCTACACGCCCCTGCCCAGGTTCCCCGCCATGACCCGTGACCTGGCGTTCGTATGCGAAAAGAGCGTGCCCGTGGCGCAGCTCGAAAAAGAGATCGCCAATGCCGCCGGCGAAATTCTGGAATCCATTGCGCTGTTCGACGTTTACGAGGGCATTCAGGTCGGCCCCAACAAAAAGAGCGTGGCCTTCAGCCTGGTGTTCCGCGCGCCGGATCGCACCCTGACCGACGAGGAAGCGGACGCCGCCGTGA
>CAMVBR010000060.1 GCA_947165755.1 uncultured Clostridia bacterium | reverse complement strand
GGGCGGTTTCCGCCCATGCACACCCGGACACAATCCGCCTGCGTGCGTAGTACTGCAGAATTATATCACAGCAAATATTTGAAATCAAGAGATTTTTCAAAATTTTTCAAGAAACATTTTTCAAAATTTTTCAAGAAAAATAATGCGATTTCATCTGAACAGAAGGATATCTGAGTACCCCTTGCCGCCGAAGAATTTCAGCATGAGCTCGCTGAAAAACTTAAGCACTTTTGTCAATGCGCGCATAAACGCGCTCGGGCCGCCGGCTGAGGGCGCTGTGCCATTTTCAATTTCATACGTAATCCCATAAAGCACGTCGTATGCGGCGTCATATTCTTCCGTTGGCATAACGGTGCTGTTGATCGCCGCAGCCGCGTCGTCGAGCGCGGCGGCAAGCGCCGCCTGCTGTTCGGGAGAAAGAGACGACATATCGTAGTTTTTCCACTGATTATAAAGATTCGTCAGTTTCCTGTAATTTCTCGCATAGTTAAACTGGGGATACGCCGCGTCGGAATACACGTTTTTCATGGTTTCATCCCAGAGGATGCGGGATGCGAGGCCGATGATCACGTCGTTTGCCGCCGTGCTTTCATGGTTCTGCCCGTAGAAGTAGAACGTCGTTTCGCAAAGTATACCGGTAGAGGCGTCAAGAATCCCGGCCGGATCGATATGATTATGGGACGGATCGGTGCAATAGGTATTCGCCTGCGTATATCCTTCCGGCAGCTTCACGTCCACACCGTAGGTGGTGGCGCCGAGCGATTCGGAATCGGTATGAATGATCCCGTCCGCGTTTACCTTATTCCAGGAATCGCAGATGTGATACAACGGCACGTTATAGTCAACGATATCAAACAGCTCAACGCCTGCGGCCTGCGCTTCAAGCATATACGAGCGGTGGCTGCACTGCGCGCCGTAATACCAATCCGTCTGCTCACGGATCACTGCGTCTTCGGGATCGGAGAGATATTTTTCTCTGCAGTCGGGGTAATCCTTAGAAGGGATCAGCGCCCAGATTGCGGTGGAATAGGCAAGGTAATCGTCGATCAGCGTATCTACGGCCATATCCAGAATATTGTTCACGTCAGCGTTTGGCAAATACCGCAGGATCAGGGGGATCAGGTAAGAAAGCCATTCCTGGTCTTCCCCGAGAAGCGACGGGAACATATAGCCGTAAAGCGCGTCGTCGTCATCCAGCAGGCCGTAGTGGTAGATATCGCCGAGCACGGCGGCGCCGTCCGCAGCGGGAACCACAAGCACTACGCGGTGGATATCATCGGCAATATTCTCGCCTTTATCTCTGTAAAGCTGCATGAGCGCGTTAAAGATCGACCCGCCCTGGCTGATAGGCGCAAGATTCACCTTGTCCATACCGGTTTCTTCCTTTGCGATTTGGATCAGCGCATACAGCCGCTCGGCAAGCTCGTGGATATTGCCGAAGGAATTATATGAAAAGAAATAAAGATGATCGAGCCCCGCTTTTGCCGCAAAGGAACGCAGCGGGATCTGATTCAGCGCGTATTCCCTGTCAAATTCGGAGAGGTTTGCCAGGCTCGTATTGTATTCCACCGCACGCACGTTGTTGATCGGCTGACCGTTCGCATCTGATTTCACTCTGCCCGCGAGCACCTCGCCCAGCACGGCGGCTATGGCTTTCGCCGCTCTTTGATCCAAATCTTTCTGCAGCAGGAGCATGCTGCCGAGCGGCGCCAAAGCCTTTTCAAGCGCGACCTTTACGATATCGCCGGTCGCATCCAGATAGAAAGGCTTATCGTAGGGTTTCCCGTCGGAACGCACCATTTCGCTGCCGTTTGCGTCGTACAGCCGCACGTCGGATTGGAACACACCGGGGATCACGATGGAAGGATAGTACTGCGCTTCCTCCGCTTCGGCAGCGAGGCCTAACACCACCGCGGCGCCGGAAACCGTAAGCACCACAGCCAAAAGAACAGAAATCAACTTCTTCATAAAAACTGCCTCTTTTCAGAAAGATTAGGAATATTATAACAAAATGAATTATCAATTTCAAGATTTATTTGTTGCATGATAATAAACAATATGTTAAAATCCAAATGGGGTGATACTATGATCGTTTCCGCAAAAAAAGAATACATATTTCCTGCGGATGCCGTAACCAAGAGCTGCCATGCTTCCACGGTTCTGCCGCTTGCGGACGGCCGCGTTCTGGCCGCATGGTTCGGTGGAAAGCACGAGAAGGACGACAGCGTTGAGATCTATCTTTCCGCGCGAAGCCCAAAAGGCGTTTGGAGCGTTCCGGTTTGCGTAACGGAGCAGGACGATATCGCGCATTGGAACCCTGTTCTCTATGAAAAAAAAGACGGCTCCGTCATATTGTTTTATAAATACGGCAAGGACGTCCCCGATTGGATCACAAAATACGTTGTGAGCACAGACGGCGGTTTTTCATGGTCCGAGCCGAAGGAGCTTGTTCCGGGCGACGCTTCCGGCGGCAGAGGCCCTGTAAAGAATAAGTGTTTACGGACCTCGCAGGGGCTTTTGCTGGCGCCCGCATCCACGGAACAGAAAAAGCTCTGGCTCCCCTTTATTGACGTTTCCGCGGATGACGGCGAAACGTGGGTAAAAACGCCCTTGATGGAACGCGCAAAATACAAAGGCGCAAACGTACACCTGATCCAGCCGACACTGTGGGAAGACGAAGATGGGATCCACTGTTTTATGCGGTCCGATAAAGGCGCAGTTTACCGCAGCGATTCCAAAGACGGAGGCCGCACGTGGAGAAAGCCATACAGAACGCGTATTCCGAACAACAACAGCGGCATCGACTGCTGCACGGATTCGCAGGGGCGCCTTTGGCTCGTATATAATCCAGTGGATGAAAACTGGGGCGTGCGTCACCCGTTGAGCCTCTGCGTTTCCAAAGATAAAGGCAAGCACTTTACAGATATTCTGATCCCCGAGCCCGGCTTCGGCGAGTTTTCCTACCCTGCCATTGTATACGCCTGCGGCAAACTGCACATAACCTATACCTATAAAAGAAAACAAATTGTGTATTGGCAAATAACACTTGAAGACTGAGAATATTTATGTTATTATAATTATCAGATTTAAGGGAGGTCTGAACTATGCGTAATTTCAAAAAGATCATCGCCGTTATTCTGGCGGTCTCCTTGCTTTCCGTTTGTTTTTTAACACCGGTTTCCGCCGTAACGGCATATAATGCCGAGGGCTATTCCTTTACCGAAAAAATCGAACACACGTTTTATAAGGTCGTAGACAAGCTCATCGATATCATTGGCAGGCTGCTGAATGCGTTCCTCCCGGGGTTGAACTGGACGGATAAGATCTCAGGGCTGAAAAATCACACGTCGGAAACCCGTTTTATGGGGGAAGATGCCTTTGACACCCAAGTGGCTCCCGGCGCACACTGGAGCATGGGCTTTGCGGACGCCTCCCTGCTGGAGGGGCTGGATATTAACGACGGCACCTACTATCTTGCCGGTTCGCTGGAACCGATCTCCGGCAGAACCCCAACCGAGATCGTTGACGATCAAACGGTCAACACCTACGCCGTCAGCGACGGCGTCAGCGGCACCGTCGTGCACGTGGTTCTCGACGGCTACGGTATTTCCCGCGGCGACGTGCTCGAGATCCGCAGCCGTTTGGCTGATTTTGCCGAAGAAAACGATATTATCGCCATCAACGTATCCGTGCTCCATCAGCATTCCTGCATCGATACGCTCGGTCTCAGCGCTCCCCTGCTCGCGGCGCTTGCAAAAAACCCGATGAGCACGCTCACCACCGACGACCTGATGTCGCTCAGCGGCAAAAATGAAACCTTCATGAAAAACCTGTTCTCCGTTGTTACGCAAACTGTTGTAAAAGCGGTCAGTCATATGACGGCGGGTTCGCTTTACTATGGCAGCGCCGATATCACCGAATTCATTCACGATAAGCGCGAACCCATCGTTTTCGATAACGAGATCCACCGCCTTCGTTTTGTTCCCGACAACGCCGATGAAAACGAAATCTGGGTTTGCGAAGCCGGCATCCACTGCGTGGGCTTCGGCGCCGCCCCCGACGTGCTTTCGGCAGATTATCCCTATTATATCAAGCAATACGTCAAGGATCAGGTCGGGGCCGACGTTGTGTTTATCGAAGGCGCGGAGCTTGCGATCACAACCGATTACGAAACCCTTACTTACAGCGAAACACCCGCTTCTTCAAGACTCGCAGCCATGGGCAAAGCCATCGGCGACCGCCTGATCGCGATCCGCAACGATAAAGAGCTTGCGCCCGTACTGAATATCAAAATTCAGGAAATGAACGTGCCCGCCACGAATGAGATCCTGATCCTCGCCGTAAGAGAGGGCCTGATCAACAGCGTGGTGGCAAGAGACGGGCTGAAATACGTTCTGATCACCGAGATCGGCTACATGGAGCTCGGCAACGAGATCGGAATTCTGCTCTCTCCCGGTGAGACTGCGCCCGAAATCCTTTGGGGTGGCGCCACCTCCGCCGACGCCAGCTGGAACGGCGAAAGCTGGAATTATCCGCCGCTTGCCGACGTTGCAGGTATGCCAAAGCTCCTCTGCTTCGGCCTTTGCAACGACCAGATCGGCTATATCATCTGCGATAACGACGTGCGCTCCTATCTCACCGAAAACGAAGAGATTACGGCCGCTTCCAATGTAGCCGCATCCACGCTTGCGGAAAGCTTCATTGCGCTCGTTGACAGTGTAAAATAAGTATAAAGCCAATCATCAAATCGATCCCCGTTTGACGGGGATCTTTTCATATATACCGCTCCATGATCAGCATCACGCAGCAGCCGGCAAGAACCGCATACCCCGTCAGTTCCTTGCCTGCCATCTGTTCCGCGTCGTCTATCACGTCCGTACAGATGATATAAAGCATGGTACCGCCCGCGAAGCAAAGAACAAAGGGTAATATGGTTTTCGAGAGCGTCGAGGCAAAATACGCAAGAAACGTACCGATGATCTCGATCAAACCGGTAAACACGGAAACAAGCAGCGCTTTTCTTCTCGATACGCCGGCGTGGATCAGCGGCGGCAGTACGATCATCCCCTCCGGCACGTTCTGCAGGGCGATCCCGGCGGCTACAGTCAGCGCTTTCGAGAGATCTCCGGTACCCAAACCGACGCCCGCTGCAATTCCTTCGGGGAGATTATGGATCGCGAGCGCAGCTATAAACAGCAGCGCGCCTTTTAGTTCGGGTCGGCTCGCAGCCGAAGCCAGCCGCCATCCCGGATTTTTCTTCTGCATCAAAAGCAAAAGCTTTTGCAGCATGTGGATCAACACGCCGCCCAACACGATACAAAACAGGCATATGAAGAACCCTGCCGCATCGGCGGCGTCGGTTTCCGGCAATATCAGCTCTGCAAAAGTGGCGGCAAGCATCACCCCGGCCGCAAAAGCAAATACCGCGCCGTCGATTTTTTCATTGTTGTATTTCACGAAATATCCGATCACGCCGCCGAGTATCGTAGCGCCGCCCACGAATACGGCGATCAAACAGGCATTCAGCATACAGAAGTCTCCTAAACAGAATAAACTACTGTAAGCCTATGCAAAGAACATATCAAAGGTTACAAAAAATAAAAACCGCAGCAAAACAAGGGCGTTTGCTGCGGCGCTTGAAACATGCTGTTTACTTTTTCACGTGGCTGAAGAAGAATTCTTTCTTTTCGGGCGTGTTGATGACGGTCACGGGTTTGATCTGATTCAGTACGCGGCCCTGCGCCACAAGAGAAGCCTTGTAGGCGTCGTAGGTGCCGTCTTCAAACAGGTATACCATCGGCTGAGAGATCATGCCCCAACGTCTGTATTTCTCATACTTTTCGTTGGCCTCCTTCATGAGCTCGTCAAAGGTCTCGCGCACCTTTTCAAGGCCGTTTTCGGCAATGAAATCCTTCTCGCATTCCACGTAAAGCTCGTATCTCGGGATCTCGAGATCGGAGTTGGGATAATAGCTGAAGCTCTTGAAATCCACACCGAAATGCTTCTGCATCTGTTCGGCAACGAAATCCAGCATCTGCGTGGAGGTCTTTTCGTTGGCGATGTTCAGCCCCATGTTGGATCTGTAAAGGAATTCGATCTTTTTGGAGTTGTTATACGTGCCGGTAACCTTTACGATATCAAGGATGCGGTATCTGTAAAGACCGGACCAGTTGGTAACGATGATCTCATAATTCTTACCCACTTCGATCTGATCGAGCGTGAGCGGACGCTGCGTCTCATCGCCATCCTCGGGAATGAACTCATAAAACAGGGATCTCGGCAGCAGCACGTAGTCGGAGGCGTTCAGCTCCACGGGCATGGCCATATAGCCTTCGGAGGCGGCATAGCCCATATTGTGCATCGGCAGATCGCCGATATACTTTTTCAGCTTATCCATATACACGGAAAGCGTGGAGCTGATCATGCCGTAGCCCCATGCAAGCTCCGGCCAAATGCGCTTTGCCACGGGCACGTCGGTATCGAAGCCTTCTTCAAAGATAGCTCTGAGCTCGGCGGCTCTCTTGGGGTTGGGCTTTCTGTGACCGTATTTCTGACGAAGCGAATCGGGGCATTTCACACTGGGATCGATGGTGCCGTGTTCGATATCGTTGCAGATCATTTTCCAGTTGTTCTCCAAATACTCAAACATCGTGGAAAGCAGCGTGATCACCATGGAACCGAGATAGGTCACCTTTTTGTCCTGCAATGCGAAGATCAGCTGGAAGTAAGGAATATTTGTATTTTCTTCATCTTCGGGATAAAGAATATCTTCCGGGGTGGTGATGAAGAATTTCAGAATGGGACGGAGATTATCGAGCGGCACCTGCCCGGCGCCGTTCACCCGCAAACCGAAGGGCGTTTTGCCGCCGTTGAGCGACATAAGCAGCGGACCGCGCTGGCCGGGCAGCTTATTGAGCCCATGCGCACGGAAATACCGGTCTGCGCACCCGGGAGTCGCCGCCATACCGCAGCACTGCATGCTCCAGATATCGCGGAAGGTCTTCGGCTGCATTTTGGGTTTGCCCACGCTGCCGGAGGAAGAACAATACCGCAGCACCTTTTTGCTGGTGATCACGTTCTGCTCGTTTTTCTCAAGCATGCGGTCGATCAACGGCGCGTAATCCTCAAAGGTGGAAAGCGGCACCTTATCCTGAAATTCCTCGATGGAATGGATATTGGCAAAATCGTACTTCTTGCCGAGTTCGCAATCTTTGTTTTCCTGCAGGATCTTCATCAGGATCTTGTTCTGCGTTTCCATGGCTCTGGTGGTATAGCCGTCAAAACGTTTGAAGGTGTATCTGCCCAGCAGTACGCCCCAGTTGGATACCAAGCCCATATTTATTACCTCAATTCTAAAAAAATTTTTCGATTTATATTAACATACCATTTTGGTAAATTCAAGATGTTTTTCAGAAAAAAAACAAAAACCGTTGCAAATAATTAAATTACGCACAACGCAACGGGCACTACAGGGCTTTCTCCATCCATACCATACTGTAATACCGGCCGAATTTATACCCGCAGTCTTGAAAATAGGCGCACATGGAGTACCCCCTGGCATAGTGAAAGCGCACGCTGTCTTTCGTCAGGGTACCGTCTTCCCCCCGATCCGGATATGATATACAGGCATAGGCATGGCGGATTCCCTGCGCTTTCAGCTTCTTTTCCAATACCGCATATAAAAAGGAGCCGATCCCCTGCCCGCGGCAGCTTTCATCCAGATACACCGATACCTCCACGCACCCATCGTATGCCGCGCGCGCCTTAAAAACGGAGGCATAGGCATATCCCACCACCTTACCGCTTTGCACCGCAACGATATACGGATATTTCTTTGTGATCTCTCTGATCCGCCGTTCCATTTCATCACGGCCCGGGGCTTCATATTCAAAGGAAACGGCTGTGTTTTCCACGTACGGGCGGTAGATCTCCGCAATGGCGGCGGCGTCCTCCGGTACGGCGTTTCTTATCGAAACGGCTTTTTTTCGCATTCTGATCATCTCCGTTTCCTATTTTACAGATTCCGCATTTTTTTACAATAGATAAAGAATATTTTTCAAAAAAATATTTGTATTTTTACATAAATATGCTATACTGAAACGGATATCATACCGGAGGTATAAACATGAACAGATATGAAGAAGCAAAAAGCATATATGCGGCGCTCGGCGTCAACACGGAAGACGCGATCAATAAGCTGCGCGACGTGACCGTTTCCGTACACTGCTGGCAGGGCGACGACGTGATCGGCTTCGATTCCAAAGAAGCCCTTTCCGGCGGCATTCAAACCACGGGCAATTATCCCGGCAAAGCCCGCACGCCCGAAGAGCTGATGGCGGATATCGATAAGGCGTTCTCCCTGATGCCCGGCAAAAAGAAGCTGAACCTGCACGCAAGCTATGCAATTTTCGACGGCGATTATGCCGACCGCGACGCGCTTGAGCCAAAGCACTTCGCAAAATGGGTCGCCTTTGCGAAAGAGCGCGGCATGGGCATTGATTTCAACCCAACCTTCTTCTCTCATCCAATGGTAAAAGATAATCTTACGCTCTCTTCCCCCGATGAAGAGGTGCGGGCATTTTGGGTGCGCCACGGCGTCGCCTGCCTGAAGATCTCCGAGTACTTCGCAAACGAAACGGGCGTTCCCTGTGTCATGAACATCTGGATCCCCGACGGCTATAAGGATATCCCCGCCGACCGTCTCGGGCCGCGCGCCAGATTCAAAAAATCGCTGGATGAGATCCTTGCCGCGCCATACGACAAAGAAAAGGTTTACGTAACGCTGGAATCCAAGGTGTTCGGCATCGGCCTTGAGAGCTATACCGTGGGCTCCGCCGAGTTCTGCCTTTCCTATTCCACAAAGAACGGCATCACCCCGCTGATGGATAACGGCCATTATCACCCCACCGAAATGGTGAGCGACAAAATCTCTTCTCTGCTGCTTTTCAACGAAAAGATCGCGCTTCACGTCACCCGCCCCGTCCGCTGGGATTCCGACCACGTGGTTCTGTTTGACGATGAAACGAAAGAGATCGCAAAAGAGATCGTCAGAAACGACGCGCTTGATCGCGTGTTTATCGCAACCGACTATTTCGACGCAAGTATCAATCGCATTTCCGCATGGGTCACGGGGGTAAGAAACGTAAAGAAAGCGCTGCTCTTCGCCCTGCTGCAGCCCGCTTCGTTGAAAGCGCTGCAGGACGCCTCTGATTTTACCTCTCTCATGGTATGCCAGGAAGAGCTGAAAACCGCTCCCTTCGGAGATATCTGGAACGAATATCTTGCAAGGGAAGGCGTTATTGCCGATTATCTGCCCGAGATCAAAGCCTACGAAGCCAACGTATTATCCAACAGATAATCATTTACATCAAGGAAGGGGCAAACGATGCCGCACCGCAAGAAAACACCTGAACAGATCGAGCACGACCGCATCTGTCGTGAAATGCACCTGCAGATGATCCGTGATTTCAAAAACACGGAAAACAAAGAGGAGATCCCCACTGTGGATCTGCTCGCGCTGCTGTTCAGCTTTTCCATGCGCAAATGCGATTATAAAGAGCAGGCCGAAGCCATGCTGAAGCGGTACGGCTCGCTTGTTTCCTTTCTTGATATGCCATACGATTCTATGATGCTGGAGCCGAGCATCCGGCTGAACACGGCGCTCATGCTCAAAGGCATACCCGCCATCATTCAAAAAAAAATGCTTGCCGAACGGCCGAAGCGCAAACGCATCAAAACACCGCAGGATGCTGAGCTCTACCTGAAGCCCTTTTTTATAGGCAGTACCTTTGAGCAGGCTTATCTTTTGATCCTGAGCGATCAGTATTACCCCAAGGATGTGGTAAAGCTCGGCGAAGGCCTGAGCAACGAGGTTTTTATCAGCCCAAGGGTCATTCTTCGGGAAATGCTCATGCACGACAGCTCCAAGGCGATTCTTGCGCACTCCCACCCGGGCGGTGAGGCCATGGCGTCAAAAAATGATAAGATCGCCACTCTGGAAGTGGCGAATACGCTGGAGCCTTTGCATATACAGCTGCTTGATCATCTCATTTTTACAAAACGGGAATGCATATATCTTTCCGACGATGAAGAGATGGATAATACCGTATTGGCGTTCTCAAAACGGGAATACGTTTCCATCTTCAAAAAAGACAAAAAATAAATCAAACGACTGAAATTGCCTGATCAGCGGAAGGATGAAAAGGATTTTAGAAAAACAAGCTTATGCCAAAGGGCTAAAAATTCAATAATCTTCAAAAGA
Source organism: uncultured Clostridia bacterium (assembly GCA_947165755.1). GTDB lineage: Bacteria > Bacillota > Clostridia > Oscillospirales > Acutalibacteraceae > RUG806. Next base: position 30 of record CAMVBR010000060.1, on the reverse strand, counting down.
GCAGAGCAATCCAAATGAAACGGTTGTTTC
>CAMVBR010000059.1 GCA_947165755.1 uncultured Clostridia bacterium | reverse complement strand
AAAATCAAAGCTCATCTTATAGGTGATCTCCGCCATGGTGCGGGGGTAATCGCTGCCCCACATGAGCTTTTTCATGCCGCAGATCCCGGCGGCGGTGCGGATGGCGTCGATCGCGCCGGCGTAGGGGTAAAATTCCTTATGGAACAGCCAAGTGATACCGCCGCTTTCCACGTACACGTTCTTTTCGCGGGCAAGGCGGATCTGCGCCTCCCAGCCCGGGCGGGTGACCATGCCGAAATGGCCGATGGCAATGCGCAGGTCAGGATACTGCCGGATCATCTCAAAAAGAGAGCCGGTCTGCGCGTCGCCGTCCGCCAGCTCCACGTGCAAAAACATACCGTGCTTTTCGGCGGCTTCAAAAACAACGGCGTGATGGGTCAGGTCGCCGTCCGTCAGCTTTCCGGCGCATATCTTGATCCCGTCGAAGCCCGCCGTGGCGGGGACGATCCCGTCGGCGTAATATGAACAAATACGAAACCGCTCCGGCGAAAGCGCCTTGGCTTGCAGCAGATAGTCGTTCTGGTTTCCGTCTAAGATCTCCTGCGTGATCACGGCGGCCGATACGCCGGCGTAATCCATATTCGAGAGCAGCATTTCGGCTGTGTTGGCCCCGTCCGTCATATACGGGGGCGCCATCTGCCGCACTTCGCCGTTCACAAGACTGCGGCCGTTTTTCAGAGATACCACTTCCCCGTCCCCGGCGCGGCCGTGCTGCCGCAGCCACAAATGGGCGTGCGAATCAATGATCGTAACCATAGTCAGCCCTCCGGGAAGCGGATGAGCAGCTTTGCAAGCGTGCCGTCGTTATATTTAAGCTTTTCAAAGGCCTCGGCGGCGTTCTCCATATCGTAAACGCCGCTCACCATGCGCATCACGTCCGCTTTGCCCGCCGCCACAAGGTCGATCAGCGTTTCAAAATCGCGGGTGTAGGCGTTGCGGCTGCCGAACACGTTGAGCTCCTTTTTGAGCAGCACCGAATGCACGAAGGTGGTTTCGCGCTTGCCGTTGCCGATCAATATGATATTCGCCCCGTGGGCGGCCTCCTCGATGCAGTTCAGAAACGTTTCAGGCGCGCCGCAGGCCTCCACGCACACGTCAAAGCCGTCGCCCCCGGTAAAGGCGGCGCAGGCTTCGTGCAGATCTTCGGCTTTCACGTTCACGGTGCGTTCGGCCCCGTAGGCGGCGGCCAGCGCAAGGCGGTTTTCGAGCAGATCCGCCACCAGCACCCGCGCGCCCATGGATTTTGCCCGCAGCAGGGCGAACAGGCCGATGGGCCCCGCGCCCATGATCAGAAGCCGGTCCCCCGCCTTCACTTCGGCGCGGGAAAGGGCGTGGCAGCTGATGGAGAAGGGCTCGATGAGCGCCAGCGTTTCGGCTGGCAGGCCCTTGCCCGGGATCAGCCGCTCCACGGGCATGGCGATATACTCCTGAAACGCGCCGTCCCGCTGCACGCCCATGGTCTGGTTGTTGTGGCAGGCGTTCACAAGGCCCCGGCGGCAGGCGTAGCAAACGCCGCAGTTGAAATAGGGGTTGCAGGTCACCACGTCCCCCACCCGGAAGCCCTTTGCCCCTTCGGGCAGGCTGACGACCTCGGCGCTGAATTCGTGGCCCGGGATGCGCGGATAGGTGGTGAAGGGCTGGTTGCCGGTGTAGGACGCCACGTCCGCCCCGCAGATGCCGCCGAAGCGCACCCGGAGCAGCGCCTCGTTTTCGCCGGGCGCGGGCATTTCTTTTTCGATGAGCCGGAGCTTGCCGGGCTCAGTGATCTCAATGGCTTTCATATTACGCCTCCGTATCGATATATTGCGCGTTCCAGATCACAGCCGTTTTCAGGGGCGCGCCCTTGGCGTAGATCTTTTCGGTATACGCGGCCATAGGGTCCGCGATAAATTCGTTTTTGTCGATCAGCTCCACGAGCCGGTCGAAGCGGCTTTCGCTGAGAATGGATATGGCCTGCTCCATGTGCTTGCGCGTAAAGTTGATGGAGGCCATGATCACGTGGTTCTTGAAGCCGAAGGGCATGGTATCGAAGCCGACCCTCGGGCCAAGCGAAAAGCTGTTGTAAATGCCGTTGCAGCCCAGCGCGCCGTGCGCGAAGGCCACCCGGTGCTCCGCTTCGGCCCCCGAGGCGCCCACAAACACCGTGGCCTTTCCGCCGAGCGAGGCCACCACGGCGTCGGCGGCCTGCGCCTCGGTCATACCGCCCACGCTCAGGTAATCGCAATGGAGCTCCTCGCGCACAAAGGCGGCCTTTTTGCTTTCAGCGCCGCTTCTGGCGGCAAACAGGATCTTCGCCTCAGGGTGATTGCGGCGGATCTGATCGCCGATGAACAGCCCCGTGGTACCGAGGCCGTAGATCACGGTGCGGGCAAAGGTATATTCCACCGCCCTTTCCATGGCATCATTGCGGGAAAGCCCCTCATGCGCCATCACCACGCGGAAATTCTGCGCCGCGCCGATATCGCACATACGCTCGTGCTGGAACACCGCGCAGGCGTAGGGATCGGAGAACACCAGCTTTTCGGCAAGCGAGAGCGGCAGCTTTTCGATGCCGTCGTAACGGGCGGGCAAACGCAGCAGCATATCGGGGTGGAAAAAGCCGCGGTCGCAGAAGATGCCGTCCGCGCCGTCGCAGCCGTATTCAAAATAGGTTTCGTCTTCGGTGAAGCGGGTGGGATCGAAGCTGTTCCCCCCGCGGATGAGCACGATGGCGAAGCGGTTTTGCGAGGGCACCCACACAACGCCCTCGTGGCCGTTGATGAGCCGGGCTTGCCCCGCCGGGAATTTGGGGCCGAGCTGCCCGCGCCGCCCCATGCGCATCAGCTCGAGATCGGTGCCGCAAAAGCCGCAGAACACCGGGAAGACCTCCACGCCCGTTTTCTCGGGCTCCCCGCGCAGCCGCCTGCGGGGCGGATCGATCAGGTTTACCTCCCCGTAACGCAGCGGGCGGGCTTCGTCGTTTACAAAATAGGTCGCGTTGGTTTTCAAAGGATCGCCTTCTTTCTTTCGCACCCATCATATACTATTTTTCAGAAATATGCAACACAAAAGATATTTCGGAAAGCATCGGATCCCGCAAAAAGGGGCTGTTCTTTTTTGCGCCGCCGTGATATAATGAAAATACGGAATTTCCATTTTGAAATTCGGAAAGGAAACGCATTGCAATGAAAAAGATTTTGCCGATCATTTTATCTCTTTGCCTGCTGCTGACGCTGGCCTCCTGCGCGGGGAAAACGCCCCCGGCCGCCGACGGCACCACTGCCGCAACGCCCCCCACCGCCTCGGACGAAACGACGACGGACGCGGGCGAAACAACGACGGACGCCGCCGAAGCCGGGACCGACGCAACCGAAGCCCCCGCAAACACGGAAGAAACGGATGCCAATGAAACCACGGCGGAAGAACCCGACGCCGCGCCCGCGCAGATCACCTTGAGATGGGCACAGGAATATGACAGAGACCTTGAGGCGCTTACCGCCTGCAACGCGGTGGACGACCCCCAAACGGCCTTCGTGATCTCCACCGACCGCGCCGTTTCGGGGCTGCGGATCTTATCGCTGTATGAAGCGAGCTTCAGCGACGACGGGCACTATACGTTCTCGCACGACGCGGTGTATTCGCAGGATACGCTCACACCGGACGCGCCTCTGGTGGTCAACGCCACGTTTTACGGCGATACGCCGAATATCGGCATCCGCTATATCGATACCGACGGCAGCGAGAAGCTATACGCCGTAGATGTGAGCGGCATGGACGGCAGCCTGTATTTACTTTCTTTTGAAGGAGGCGGCGCGGGATGAGATACACGCTGAAAAACGAACTGCTGAGCGTTGCCGTGGATTCCCACGGCGCGGAGCTGAGAAGCATAAAGAATAACCGCACCGGGCGGGAATACCTGTTTCAGGCGGACCCCGTTTACTGGAACCGCACCAGCCCCGTGCTGTTCCCCTTTGTGGGCGGCACGAAGGAGAAAACCTATTACTACAAAGGCGTAAAATACGAGGCGCGGCAGCACGGCTTTGCGCGGGATACGGAATTTACGCTTGTATCGCAAACCGAAACGGAACTGTGGTTTCAGATGCGCGACAGCGAGGAGACCCGGGCGAACTATCCCTTTGCCTTCACGCTTTCGTTGGGCTATGCGCTGACCGGAAGCATGGTGAAGGTGATGTGGAAGGTAACAAACGACGGCAGCGATACGATGCACTTTTCCATCGGCGGGCACCCGGCGTTCCGGTGCGACCTGAATCAGAGCGGCCTGCGCTTTGAGAAAGAGGGCAAGCTTGTAAAAGAGATCGTTTCGGGCATTCTGGAGATGAACGGCTCCAACTGCCTCTCAAAGAATACCAAACGCTTTGCGCTGAAAGACGGCGTGCTGCCCCTCTCCCCCGCCCTGTTTGACGAGGACGCGCTGATATTGGAGCACCGGCAGGCGGACGCCGTAACGCTGCTGGACGCCGCCGGCAGAGACGTGCTCACGGTGGCCTTCGACGCGCCACTGTTCGGCGTGTGGTCGCCCACCGGCAAAAACGCCCCCTTCGTTTGCATCGAGCCATGGTACGGCCGCTGCGACAGCGCCGATTTCTCGCAGAAACTGGAGGAGAAGGCCTATTCCACCGCGCTCGCGCCGGGCGAAGCCTTTGCCGCGGCTTACAGGGTGATCATACTCGACGCCCCGGCGGAGGCCTGACGCCGCCGGGTACGATTACCGAAACGCCGATAAAAAAACGAAAAGGAAGGAATACGTATATGATACCTGATTTTGTAACCGTGGAAGGCTCCTCCGCGCTGAAGCTCGACCCCATGCAGATGCTCCTGCCCTGCGGCATCGGGCTGATTATTTGCGTTCTCGGCCTTGTTTCGATGGCAAAGATCTTCAAAAAGGCCGAAAAGCCCGGCTGGGCCGCGCTCGTTCCGTTTTATAACCTCTACGTTCTGTTTGAGATCGCCTGGGGAAAGGGGCTTCTGTTTTTGCTCTCGCTCATTCCTTTGGTCAACATCGTGGTTCTGATCATCCTTTGGGCGAAGCTGGCGAAAGCCTTCGGCAAGCGCGGCGGATTCGCGGTGGGGCTCGTTTTTCTGAATCTCATATTCACGTGCATCCTCGGTTTCGGGAAAGCGCAGTACGTCGGCCCAAAACGCTGCTGAAAACAGCCGAAAACACTTGACTTTGTACGAAAATATCACTATAATGGGAGTGAGAGAAATCTCAAAATCAGCAAAACAAGAAAGGAATACGTTTTATGACAAACGACTTGTTGACCATGGAAGGCATGCCCGAAATAAACTTTGACCCCAAACAGATGATCGTTCCGGGCATTATCGGTTTGGTGATCTGCATCATCAGCCTGATTGCGCTGGCAAAGGTATTCAAAAAGGCCGGCAGACCCGGTTGGGCCGTGATTGTTCCGATCTACAACCTCTACGTTCTGTTCGATATCGCCTGGGGCAAGGGCATTATGTTCCTGCTGATGCTCATCCCCGTGGTGGATATCGTCATTCTGATCATGCTCTACGTGAAGCTTGCAAAAGCCTTCGGCAAGAGCGGCGGATTTGCGGTAGGGCTTATTTTCCTGAACCTCATTTTCACCTGCATCCTCGGCTTCGGCAGCGCCCAGTACATCGGCCCCGACGGCGCAGCCGCATAATCATCAAAACAGCAATATTCCGATTGACCGCCGCAGCGAACGCTGCGGCGGGTTTTTTCTGCCATTTTTTTAAACTTGCATTTTTCGGCAGCCTGTGATAAAATGGCGGCGCAAATTATCTTTTTTGAAGGGATGCGCATGAAAAAGCGATTTTTGATAAAATCCGTCAGCGTTCTGCTTGCGTTTTTGCTGATGCTGCCCACGGCCTTCGCCGCGGTACGGGCAGAGGCGGCGCAAACGAATGAAAGAGAGATCTACAATTACCTTGCGGGCGTTATGGGGCTCAACAACGCCGCCGCGTGCGGGGTATTGGCGAACATAGAGATCGAATCGGGCTTTGACCCACACAGCGTGGGCGACGGCGGCACCAGCTACGGCATTTGCCAATGGCACAATTCCAGATTCACCGCCCTCAGAAATTACTGCGCCGCGAACGGCCTTGATTACACCACGCTGAACGGTCAGCTCCGCTTTTTGCAATATGAGCTGGAACGGGACTTTCCGAAAACCACGAAAATTCTGCGGGAGGCGCCGAACACGGCGGACGGCGCTTACGAGGCCGGTTACCAATGGTGCTACCGCTTTGAGGTGCCCGCGGGGTACGCCTCGGGCGTTTCCGTTTCGCGCGGCAACCGCGCAAGAAATATCTATTGGCCGGTATATGCCGACGCCGTACCGCAAACGCCGCTGCAGCTTGCGGCTGCCGAAGCAAAGAGCTCCCCGGCGTTCCGGCAGATGCTGCTGCGCATCGCGGAGCTGATCCGCTCTGTGCTCACCCTGATCTCCGTTAAGAAAGACTGACCGACTCAAAAAAAAGGCCTTCCGCGCTGTTCGCGCATGGCGGCCGCAGCGAGTTTCAGATCCGAAACACCCCCACAACGCACAATACGCCCCGGCATACCCGGGAACTGAAAAAACGGCGGAGATCCGCCGTTTTTTTGTTTTATAAAACTGAAATTTACCGCACCAGCTCCCAGAACGCCTTCCAGCCCATATCGGCGTAGAACCTGTGGCCTGCGGGGCCTACGACGTGGGTAACGTTGCCGGGGGCGGCGCTGTTGGCGTAATAGGTATCTTTTACGCGGGCGAACTCGCTCTTTGCGCCGAAGAGGGGGAAGATGCCGTCCTCAGCGCCCGAAACGATCACCAGCGGGCGCGGGGCGATCATACCGGCCAGCTCCGCCATATCGAAATATTTGCGGATGCCGGGCACGTAGTTGCAGGCGCAGTGGTACATGGCGCCGATGGAATCGGCAAAGGTGCAGAACGCGCACGAGGGCATGGCCGCCGTGATGCGGGGCTCCAGCGCGGCAGCGTAGAAGGTGGCGGTGCCGCCGCCGGAATTGCCGCAGCAATACACGCGCTTCGCGTCCACGGCGCCGGGGAAATCGGTTTCAAGCACGTCGATCAGGCGCATGATATCCCATACCCGCGCGCCGATCAGCGTACGGCCCTGCAAAATCGCATCCATGGCGATGCCGTAGCAGTTGGGGCGGGGGTTGCCGCCGCGCTCGCCGAAGCCGCGCTGCTCCAGCGTAACGGCGCATATTCCTTGCCGCACGCACTGCAGGGCGAAATCACGGTCGCCGTCGTCCACGTTTTCGGCGTCCCCCTCATACAGGGCGCGGCCGAGCGAAATGTGCATGCCAGTGGAATGCCCCTGCAGGCAGATCATGACCGGCAGCGCTTCGTTTACCTTTTCGATGGGCTGCAGCAGATGGCAGGGCACCCGGTAGCCGGGCTCGCTCTGGAAGGTGAAGCGGGTCTCGCGGAAGGTTTCATGGTCTTCCACGAACTCGATCTCGAGATCGGGCGCGGCCTTTTCGTAGGGCAGGCCCAGCAGCGTTTTCAGCTGCGCCCGGGCTTTTTCCTGCCACGCTTCCATGCTGCCGCCCGCATACGCCATGCCGACGGGCAGGGCCTGCAGCAGGCTGCTCTCTTTTTCAATGGGCATCATACCGGTTTTCATTCCGACGCCTCCGTTCCGTTTCTTACAGCAGCGCAACCAGCGCCACAGTGATCACGCTGACGGCCATGAGCGCGGCCAGCACGATCGCGATGATTTTTACCACGTTCCTGTTCATGTTTTACTCCTCTATGCCGAGCACGGCGGTGATATCTTTTTCGTATTTTTCGGTTTGGGCGGCGGCGTCGGCCTCGGTAGCGCCCTGCACCATGGTGTAGATCTTGATCTTGGGCTCGGTGCCGGCGGGGCGCACGATGATCTTATCTTTGTTTTCGGTTTGCAGCACGATCACGTTGGATTTGGGCAGCGTGACGGCGCTCTCGGTACCGAAAACGAGGTCGTAGGCCTTGCTTGTTTTATAGTCGGTTACGCAGGCGATCTTTTTGCCGCCCAACGCTTTGGGGTAATCGACGCGCAGCGCTTCCATCATGCCGGTCATTTTCACCATGCCGTCCGCGCCCTCGAAGTAGAAGTTGAACAGGCTGTTTTTCCAGAAGCCGAAGCGTGCGTAAAGCCCCTCGAGCACGTCGATGAGGGTTTTGCCCTGTTTTTTATAGAAAGCCGCCATCTCCACGATGAGCATGGAGGCGTTCACCGCGTCCTTATCCTTGGTGTGCATGCCGGTAAGATAGCCGTAGCTCTCTTCAAAGCCGATCTGGAAGCGGTCGGCCTCCCCGGCCTCCTCCAACGCGGTCATTTTTTCGCCGATATACTTGAAGCCTGTGAGCACGTTTTCCACCTCGGCCCCGTAGCTTTCGGCGATGGCGGCGGACATATCGGTGCTCACGATAGATTTGATCACCACGGGCTTTGCGGGCAGCTTGCCCTGTGCCATACGACGGGAAAGGATATAATCGGTGAGCAGGCAGCCCACGTCGTTGCCGGTGACCAGCTTATACTCGCTGCCGCAGCGCACGGCAATGCCCACGCGGTCGCAGTCGGGGTCCGTGGCCAAAAGCAGATCGGCGGGGTTGGTCTCGGCCACCTTGAACGCCTCGTTGAAGGCCTCCTTGATTTCGGGGTTCGGGAAGGGGCAGGTGGGGAAATGGCCGTCGGGCAGCTCCTGCGAGGGCACCACGGTCACGTTTTCAAGGCCGATCTCTTTGAAGATGCGGCGCACCTGCTTGTTGCCGGTGCCGTTCAAGGGCGTATAGATCACGGAAAGATCGCTCCCCTTCACCGCTTCGGGCTCGATCGCGCATTTTTTCACCAGCGCGAAATAGGGATCGAGGAATTCCTGCGGCAGTACTTGGATCTTACCGGCGGCGACGGCCTCGTCGAAATCCGTGCGCTTCACGCCCTCAAAAATATCGATGGCGTTGATATATTCCAGCGTCTTCGCCGCGGCGGCGTCCGTCATCTGGTAGCCGCGGGCGTCGTAGCACTTGTAGCCGTTGTATTTGCTGGGGTTATGGCTGGCGGTGATGATGATGCCCGAGGCGCAGCCCAGCGCCTTAACGGCGTAGGCTACGATGGGGGTGGGCATGAGCTCGCCGAAAATATAAACCTTGATGCCGTTGGCCGCAAGCACCTCGGCGGCGATGCGGGCGAACCTGTCGGAATTGATGCGGGAATCGTAGCCGATGGCCACGGCGGGCGCGGTGAACGCGCCGTTCAGGTAGTCGGCAAGCCCCTGTGTGGCCTTGCCCACGGTATATACGTTCATGCGGTTGGTACCGGCACCCAGCACCCCGCGCAGACCGCCGGTGCCGAAGGTAAGATCCTGCCAGAAGCGGTCGAGAATCTCGTCTTCATTGCCCTCCACGGCGGCAAGCTCGGCAGCCACCTCCGGCTCGGTGGCCTTTTCGCGCCAAAGCTGATATAAAGCGTGAATATCGTTCATAGTCGGTCTCCTTTTTAATTGTTCTTCATCATATTATTATATATGAAAACAAGCCGTTTTACAATAGGAATCAAAAAAAAGACGGGCCCCAAAAAAACAAAAAACAGGCCCGAAAGCCCGTTTTTCCGTCATCAGTCTTTTTTGCCGAAGAGGCCGCCCACGAAGCCGGTAACGGCGTCCACGTTCACCTTGGCCTTCACGGCCTCCACAAGACCGGCAAGCTGCTCTTTATCAAGATCGATACCCGCAAGCAGGCCCTTTACGATGCCCATGGGATCGGCCTTGAATTTGGCGAGCAGGTCCTTGTCGCCGGTGATCTTCTGCACAAGCTCGGTTACTTTTTCTTTGATATCCATACGTATTGCTCCTTTGCGTCTTTATTGTTTTTATTTTACACATTTTTATGTAAAATGTCAATTTTAGAAATGAAATAAACGGAACCAACAGAAAAAAAAAGCAAAAAAAGGCTTGTGTTTGATTGATATTTATGGTATTCTATTTCTGCTACATGAATTTTGAATATATCGGAGGTCTATCTACATTTAGTCTTTTCTATAACCTTATATTAGCTGTGTATTTTTATCTTCTGGTAAAAATACAGGCTCTATATCCTTATCACAGCTTTATTAAGGTTATGATAGATATATTCAGATTCGTGTAGCGACAAATCGGAGCTTTGTATTTTTCGGTGCGGCAGCTTCGGTTTGCCGCACTTTTTTGTTTTGCGCGGAAGGAGGCACCTATATTATTTTATTGATTGGAGGAATACAAAGTTGGTCAAAAGGTGTGAACCCGTCAAGATTTTTGGACAAATAAAGTTCGTAAAATTTGAAAACTATCC
>CAMVBR010000058.1 GCA_947165755.1 uncultured Clostridia bacterium | reverse complement strand
CTGACTACTGACCTCTGACTACTGACTACTGCAACCGCGCCAGCGCTTCGGGGAGCAGGCGCAGATCGGAAATGACGGCGTCCGGCTCATATTTGCCGGTTTGGGCTGCGTTGGTGGCGCTGAGCCACACGGCCCGCATGCCCGCGCCCTTGGCGCCGTCCACGTCGTTTTTGCGGTTGTCGCCCACGTACACCGCCTCGGCGGGGGCGATCCCCAGCTTTTCGCAGGCGATCAGAAACAGCTCCTTATCGGGCTTTTCCACGCCGAAATCGCCGCTGACCAGAATTTCGTCGAACACGTAGCGAAGGCCCGTGAGATTCAGCTTGGCGTACTGCAGCGCGTGCTGGCCGTTGGTGATCAGCGCCACCAGAAGCCCCTCTTTTTTGAAGCCCCGCAGCATGGGCAGAACGAAATCGAAGGGCACCGCCGTGCCCGCGAAGGCGCGGAACACGAAGCTGCGGTAATCGTCGTAGGCGGGCGGGGTTACGAACACGCCGTTTTCGCACAGATAGGCGAAAATATAGTTCCAGCCGTCGTACACCCAATGGTCGTCCGCCGTGCACCAGATGCGGGCCACCTCGGCGTCCGACAGCGCCGGGTTTACCGCGAAAGTGCGCCGCAGCAGCGGCACCAGCGCGGTGAGCGTGCCGTGCCGGTCAAACAACGTATGATCCAAATCAAAAATAACAGCCTTTAACATACGATTCCCTTTTGATGCGATTCCGAATCCTTAATTCTCAGTTAATCAAACAGCCCCTCGAAATCCGTGGTTTTCACGTCCTTCAGCGGCAGCATGACCGGCTGCCCGGTTTTGGCCGAGAGATACACGGCCAGCACGGTTTCGAGCGCGTCGCGGCCGTCCTTTGCCGTGACGTAGGGGGCGCGGTCCTCCTCGATGGCGGCGATCACGTCGCGAAACAGCGAAACGTGCCCGTTGCCGTATACGTTGGCGGTTTGCTCCACAAGGCCGTTCTCGGATGCGGCGCCCTCGTTTTCAAAGCAGCGGTATTCCACAGTGTTGGCGCTCGTGCCGCCCAGCTTCATAACGCCGCTGCTGCCGATGAGGGTGAGATGCTCCTCTAAATTGGGCCCGAACACGTTCACGCCGCCCTCTAAGGTGGCCACGCAGCCGTTTGCAAACGCGAGCACCGCCGCGCCCACGTCCTCGGCCTCGATATAGGGGTGGAACTGCCGCCGGGCGACGCCGTATACGGTTTTCAGCTCGCCGCCGCACATCCAGCGCAGCAGATCGATGCCGTGGATGCTCTGGTTCATCAGCGCGCCGCCGTCCAGCGCCCAGGTGCCGCGCCAGTCGGCGGAGTCATAATAGTCCTTTCCCCGGCTCCAGCGCACGGTGACCGCGGCGTTGGAGAGCGCGCCGAAGCGGCCCTGCTCCAGCGCCTTGCGCATCTCCTGCACCGCTAAATTGAAGCGGTTCTGGTGGCAGGCGCTCACCTTCACCCGATATTCTTCGGCCATGCGCACGATCTCGTCGGCGTCCGCCATGCCGAGGGCGATGGGTTTTTCGATGATCACGTTTATGCCCCTTCGGATGGCGTCTTTGGCGCAGGCGGCGTGCAGGCCGCTGGGCAGGGCGATGCTCACGAGCTCGGGTTTTTCATGGTCGAACAGCCGGTTCCAATCGGCATACCGGGCAATGGCCCCGGCTTCCTCCGGCGATAAGCCGACGCGGTTATATAAATCGAAAATATGGTCGGGATCGATATCGCACACCGCACACACGGTGAGCCCGTTTTCTTTGGCGGCCTTCAGGTGGTTATATGCCACCCGGCCGCAGCCGATCAGCGCGTAATTCATAGAATGCCTTTCTTAATATATAATGATACAAATATATAATAATCTTTAAAAATTCATCTGTCAACCGATGTTTTGCTTTACATTGCCGAAAAACAAAGTATAATAAAAGTATATCCGAACGGAGGTAATATCAATGGATCGCATCATTTACAAATACTGCGCCGTGCTCGGCGTGGACGGCATGGGCCGCTATAACGAGCGCGCCTCCACCCCGAACATGGACGCGCTCTTTCAGAACGGGGCCGTGACGTGGGACGCCTTTTCCATGGACCCCACCATCAGCGCCGAAAACTGGGGCGCCATGCTGCTGGGCGCCACCCCCGTGGTGCACGGGCTCACCAACGGCTACATCAGCCAAAACGTAAATACCAACAAGGCCCTGCCCAGCGTGTTCACGCAGCTGAGAGCCGTATTCCCCGAGGCGTATCTGGCCTCCGTTTGCAACTGGGACCCCATCAACCACGGCATTGTGGAGCACGACGTGGGCGTGGACATGGCCACCGCCGACAAGGACGGGCCGCTGAATGAGATCATTCTGGAAAAAATCAAAAACAAGCCGAAATTCCTGTTCGTGCAGTACGACGACGTGGACGGCGCAGGCCACCACTACGGCTACGGCACCGAGGGGCACATAAAGCAGATCGAATATACCGACGGGCTGATCGGCGCCGTAGTGGACGCCTATAAGGAAGCCGGGATCTTTGACGATACCCTGTTTATCGTGCTGGCGGACCACGGCGGCATACGCACCGGCCACGGCGGCTACACGGACGAGGAAAAATATATCTTCTTCGGCGTTGCGGGCAGAGGGATCGAGAAGAGCCATATCAGCTTCGCCCGCACCGTCGATATTGCCGCCACGGTGCTCTACGCGCTGGGCGCGCCGCTGCCGCCCTACGACCTGAACGCCTTTTCCTCGCAGGTGCCCGAGGGGATCTTCCCGTGGTACGGGGGCAAATATATCGTTTCGCAGGCCGGGGTGAAAACCGCCGTTACCCTGCCCAGCAAGCCCTACGCCGCGCTGGCGGCGGCCTTCGGCGACGAAAGGATCAGGCTCGCCCTGTTTTTCGATAACGAGATCAAAGACGAAACGGGCAAATGCCGCTTTACCGAATACGACACCGTAAAATACTACTCCAACGGCGTTAGGAGCGCCTGCGCCGAGTTCGGCGCCACGGGCTGCGCCGAAACGAACGACCTTGCCGTGGGCGACGGCAGCTTTACCGTGGCCGCGTGGCTGCTCACCGACCGCTCCATCAAGGAGGAATGCGTGGTATGCGCCAACAAGGACTGGTGGTGGCAGAAGCGAAGAGAGCAGGGCTTTGCCCTTGTGATGAAAAACAACGATACCGTGCTGCTGCTGGGCAGCGGCAAGGATGAATTCGGGCTGGTGACCCCCTTCCCGGACGACCATAAGGAGGGCTGGCTGCACACCGTGGCCGCCGTGGACAAGGCCGCGGGAGAAATCCGCATCTACTACGATTTCAAGCGCATACGCGCCTTCCGCCTGCCCGAGGGCTTTGCCGGCAGCCTGGACGCCTTCCCCTTCGTGGTGGGCAACGACGTGGGCCGCAAAAACAACACCGAGACCTTCCCGAACATTTTCCGCATGGACGACCTCATCGTATTCGACGGCGCCTTCACCGACGCGGATGTGGAAACGCTGCGCACGTTTTACGAAAGCTGAGGAGGGAACGCCATGGCCTACACCGTCGCCTGCCCCCTGATGAACCGCACCTTTGCCCGGAACGACAGAGAGACCACCGCCGCCCTGCTGCGGGAAGCGGGCGTAACCCGCGTGTTTCTGGCGCTGGGCACGAACTGCCTTGCCGAGCCGGACCGCGGCGAAGAGATACGTCTGCTGCGGGAGAACTGCGCGTTTCTGAAGGCGCGCGGCTTTGAGGTGGGCGCGTGGCTTTGGGCCTTTCTGTATACGCTGCCGGCGGACTACACGCGGATGCGAGCCCCCGACGGGCGCGTTTCCGCCATGACCGTATGCCCCACCGACCCGGCCTACCGCCGGGAGATGGGGTTGTTTTTGCGCGAGCTGGCCGCCGCGGGCGTGGATATGATCATGTTTGACGACGATTACCGCTACGGTTTTCAGGATATGGGCTTCGGCTGCGTATGCGGGAACCACCGCGCCATGATCGAACAAACGCTCGGCAGGCCGGTTCCGGCGGACGAGCTGCGCGCTGCGCTGCTTGCGGGCGGGCAAAACGAAGTGCGGAACGCCTTCGTGAACGCCAACGGCAGGGCGCTCTGCGATTTTGCCGAGGATATGCGGCGGGCGCTGGACGAAACCGCCCCCGGCATGCGGCTGGGCTTTTGCGCCTGCATCACCTCGTGGGATCTGGACGGCGCCGCGCCGGACGAGATCAGCCGCCGCTTGGCGGGGAGCACGCGCCCCTTCTACCGGCTGATCGGCGCGCCCTACTGGGCCCCGGAAAAGCACTGGGGCAACCGGCTGGGGGACGTGATCGACCTCACGCGCGCCGAGGCCGCCCGGCGGAAGGACGCGGACATTGAGATCTTCAGCGAGGGCGATACCTTTCCCCGCCCCCGCTACGCCACCCCCGCGAGCTATCTGGAATGCTACGATACCGCCCTGCGGGCCGCCGGGTGCACGAACGGGATCTTGAAATATATGCTGGATTACACCGGCAGCCCCGATTACGAGCCCGGCTACGTTGCCGAGGCCATTCGCAACCGCCCGCTTTACGCGGCCATCGACGACTTTTTCGGCGGAAAGACCGCCTGCGGCGCGCGCGTATACGACAACCCCGAAAAATACCGCACGCTGCCGATCCCCAAGCGCATGGAGGGGAACGCCGCCGTGCAGGAGATCGCCTTTTCCGCCGCCGCCCGGTTTTTGACCGGCTGCAGCATTCCCGCCGTGTTTGAGGGCGAGGGGGTTTGCGGCGTCGCCTTCGGGGAGGACGCCCGCGCCCTGCCCGAAGAAGCCCTCCGGAAAGGGCTGATCCTCGACGCGGCTGCGGCGGAGATTTTGACGCAAAGGGGGATCGATACCGGCCTTGTAAGCCGCGGTGCGCCCGAAAAAACGGACGTTGAGATCTTTGCGGACGGACGGCGCGTGGGCTTTCTCGGGCCGCCGCTGTACTGCCCCTGCGAGCTTTCGCCGAAGGCCCGCGTGCTGAGCGCGACACCCGGCGGCGGCAAGGAGCTGCCGCTGAGCTATACCTACGAAAACGCCGACGGGCAGCGGTTTTTGGTGTATACCTACGAGAGCGTGTTCGCGCCACAGAGCTGGTTTCGCAGCTACCTGCGGCAGGCGCAGGTAAACGATTTCGTGCGCGCTTGCGGCGCCGCCCTGCCCGCCTTCTGCCCCGGCCACCCCGAGGCGTACCTGCTTACGAAAACCGACGGCAGGCGCACCGCCATCGGCGTTTGGAACCTGTTTGCGGACGTGATGCGCGCCCCCGAGATCACCCTGCCCGCCCCGGCGCGGGTACTGCGGGCCTACGGCTGCGCCGCGAGGGCCGAGGGCGACCGCCTGACCCTGAGCGATATTCCCCCCTTCGGCTGCGCGCTGGTGGAAACGGAGAAAATGGCAGTTGACACAAAAATAACAAGATGATAAAATAAAGGGTAGGGAAAAATTATTGCAATTTCCCGTGTCAGTTCGAAACCATCCTGACATTAAACAAAACTAAGGAGAAAAAAATGAACAGTAAAACCGCCTACCTCACCAAGGCCGCGCTCATTGCGGCCGTCTACGCCGCGCTCACCTTTGCCGCTGCCGCCGCGGGCCTTGCCTACGGAGAGGTGCAGTTCCGCTTTTCGGAAGCGCTCACCATTCTGCCCCTGTTTTGCCCCGCCGCCATTCCCGGCCTCACCGTTGGATGCCTCGTTTCCAACATCACCAGCACCGTAAACCCCGTAGATATGGCGGTAGGCACCCTCGCCACCCTCGGCGCGGCCCTTTGCACCCGCGCCTTGCGCAACGTGAAGCTCGCAAAATACCCGCTGCTTTCGATGCTGATGCCCGTGCTCTTCAACGGCGTATTCGTAGGCGCGGAGATCGCTTACTTTGCGGGAGAAAACACGTTTATGAAGGCCTTCGTGCCCGCCTCTTTGAGCGTGGCCGCCGGAGAAGCCGCCGTGGTACTGATCCTCGGCACCGTGCTTTGGGCGGTGATCAACAAAAACCAAAAGCTGCAGGACCTGCTGAAATAAGCCCTGCCTGAAAAAAAGATACACCGGCGGAACGCCGCCGATATAATAAAAAAAGCGGAACACCGCAGAACAGGATGATAGCTATGAAAAAAATCATTGTAGCGGACGATGAAGAGCTGATCCGCCGCCTTGTGACCGACTACCTGACGGCCGAGGGCTACGAGGCCCTTGCCGCCGACGACGGCGACGTGGCGCTGCGCCTGTGGCAGGAAAACCCCGATACGGCGCTGCTGATCCTCGACATCATGATGCCCAACATGGACGGCTGGGAGGTTTGCCGCCGCATCCGCGAGACCTCGGACGTGCCGATCATCATGCTTACGGCCAGAAGCCAGGAATACGACCAGCTCACCTCCTTCGACGCGGGCGCGGACGATTACGTGACCAAGCCCTGCAGCCCCAGCGTGCTCATGAAGCGCGTGGCCGCCGTGCTGCGCAGGCGCGAGGGCGGCGTGAACGCCTCGAAGGTGCTGAGCATCGACGAGCTCAAGCTCGACGCCTTCGCCCACGAGGTATGGCTGGAGGGGCGCAGCATTTCGCTGACGCTGAAGGAGTATTCCATTTTGCAGAAGCTGCTCTCCGCCCCCGGCAGAGTATTTACCCGCGAGCAGATGCTTGACGACATTTGGGGCTTTGATTTTGAGGGCGACGTGCGCACCGTGGATTCCCACGTGGCGCGGCTGCGCACCAAGCTGGGCGAGTGGGGCGTAAAGCACATCAAAACCATCTACGGCACAGGCTACAAGCTCGAGGTGAGCCGCGATGCCGCGCAGTAAACCCACCCACAGGCCGCACAGGCAGAAGGCGATACGCTCCCGGCTGATGCGGGGCATCATCGTGATCATTCTGCTCACGGTCCTGATCCCCATTATAGCATACAACAATCTGCCGGAGTGGGTATATTACCTCACCCCGGCTACGCGTTTGTGGATCGCCACCGAGGAGATCAACAGCGCCTATCACGAGGGCGTTATGAACGACGTGCTGCGGGAGATCGACAAGAAATACGACGTGACCGTGGAGATCCGCCTGGCGGACGGCAGGTTCATCTACTCCACCGCCGCGCTGGTGGACGTGCTGCCCGCCGACCTCAGGCAGGCGGATACGATCGACGAGGGCTACGCGCTGAAATACGAAACGAAGTACGGCGAAAAGGTACCCGGCAACAAAGGCTACCTCGTTAAGGAATATGAAGGCCGCGATTATGAGGTCACGTTTTTGGACTGCTACTTCTACCTTGACAACGGCGAGAGCGTAGACGTATATATGCAGGTGAGCCAGGTGAGCACCACCACCAAGATCAGCCTCGTGGCCAGCTTTGTGGCCGTGATGCTGGCCATGGCATTCGCTCTGCTGGTGATTTCGAACTACATCAAGCGGATCACCAAGCCCGTGAAGGAAATGATGGATATCACCGAAAAGATGAGCAAGCTCGACTTTTCAAAAAAATGCCCCGAAAGCAGTATTTCGGAGCTGAACAGCCTTTCGGAAAGCATCAACGAGCTTTCGGCGGCGCTGGATACGGCGCTCACCGACCTTAAGCAGAAGAACAAAAAGCTGGAAGAGGACATTGAGAACGAGCGCACCATAGATAACCTGCGCCAGACCTTTATTTCGGGCATTTCGCACGAGCTGAAGACCCCGATCGCCATCATTCAGGGCTACGCCGAGGGCGCGAAGATGTTTTACGCCGCGGGCAAGACCGATACGGCAGACGCCTACTGCGATATCATCATGACCGAATCGGACCGCATGAACGAGATGATCATGAAGCTGCTGGAGATCACCAAATACTCCTCGGGCGCCTACGAGCCCGTGCGCGAGGATTTCGAGCTTTCGCCCTTCGTGCAGGAGTGGTTCGACCGCAACGAATCGATATTGGCCGAAAAAGGCGTTACGGCGGTGAACGAGGTGCCCGAAGGCATTTTCGGCAACGGCGACCGGTTCACGCTGAGCTCGGTGCTCAACAACTACCTTTCCAACGCCCTTTCCCACGTGGAAAACGAAATGCGCATCGCCGTTTCCTGCGGCGAGACCGCGCGGGCGTGGCGCGTGCGGGTATTCAACACCGGCAAGCCCATTGCGCAGAAGGATATCGACAAGATCTGGGATTCCTTCTACCGCGCCGATAAGTCCCTCTCCCGCTCGCAGGGGCGGTTCGGGCTGGGGCTCTCCATCGTATCGGCCATTCAGGACCTGCACGGCGAGGCCTACGGCGTGGAAAACAAGCCGGACGGCGTGGAATTCTGGTTCGACATCAAAAAAACGGAAGAAAATATAAAATCATGAAAACTGAAATGTATCTTGCCCTCGGCATTTCGCCGAGGGTTGCCGCCCTCGGCGAGGAGATCCTGGCCGGGCTGGAGGAACGCTTCAAGGCGATCGACGAAACCGCCGAGTATAATCAGGCCAAGGTGCTGCTCGCCATGCAGAAAAACCGGGTAAGCGCCGAATGCCTGACCGGCACCACCGGCTACGGGCACGACGATAAGGGCCGCGACACGCTCGAAAGGGTATACGCCGACGTGTTCCACACCGAGGCCGCGCTGGTGCGCCCCGCGCTCACCTGCGGCACCCACGCCCTTGCCACCGCCCTTTCGGCCAACCTTTTGCCCGGGGACGAGCTTTTATCCCCGGTGGGCAGGCCCTACGACACGCTCGAAGAGGTGATCGGCATACGGCCGAGCCCCTGCTCCCTGAAGGAATTCGGCGTGAGCTACCGGCAGGTGGACCTCAGGCCCGACGGCACCTTTGATTACGAGAACATAAAAAACGCGATCAACGAAAAAACGAAGCTGGTCACCATTCAGCGCTCCAAGGGCTACCAGATGCGCCCCAGCTTTTCGGTGAAGGAGATCGGCGAGCTGATCGCCTTTATCAAGCGCGTAAAGCCGGGACTCACCGTGATGGTGGACAACTGCTACGGCGAATTCACCGAGGAGACCGAGCCCTCGGACGTGGGCGCGGATATGGTGGTGGGCTCGCTCATCAAGAACCCCGGCGGCGGGCTTGCCCCCATCGGCGGCTACATTGCGGGCAAGCAGGCCTGCATCGACCGCTGCCACTACCGCCTCACGGCCCCCGGCATCGGGCAGGACGTGGGCGCGTCGCTTGACGTGAGCCGCAGCCTGTATCAGGGCTTTTTCCTCGCGCCCACCGTTGCGGCGGGCGCGCTCAAGGGCGCGATTTTCGCCGCCAACCTCTACGAGCGGCTGGGCTTTGCCTGCGTGCCCAACGGGCGGGAGAGCCGCCACGATATCATTCAGAGCATCCGCCTCGGCTCCAAGGAGGCCATGGAGGCCTTCTGCAGCGGCATTCAGGCCGCGGCGCCCGTGGACAGCTTCGCGACCCCCGTGCCCTGCCCCATCCCGGGCTACGACGACGAGGTGATCATGGCGGCGGGCGCGTTCATTCAGGGCGCGAGCATCGAGCTTTCCGCCGACGGGCCCATCCGCCCGCCATACGCCGTTTATTTTCAGGGCGGACTCACGTGGGCGCACGCGAAGATCGGCGTGCTGATGAGCCTGCAAAAGCTGTATGAGAAGGGTTTGGTCTCGCTATGAACAAACAAAGCTTTATGAATTCCCGGCCCGCCGTACTGCTCAAGCGCGTGTGTGCCGTATTGCTGATCATAGCCGCGCTGGCGCTCACGGTTTTTGCCGGCGTGCAGATCAAGAAAAAGGCCGCCGCCGAGGCGGAGCTGATCCTGACCGCCGAATTTCTGCGCGCGCCGGAGGAAGAAGAGGTGGACGAGGATGCGAAATACCGCACCGCCGTATTCAAATATGAAGACAAGAACGGCGCGGCATACACCCTCGAAGTGGAATACACGCCTGAGGATATCTTTGCCCTGCCTACGGACGCCACCGTTACCGGATACGTGTATTCCGACGGAACAAACGCATTCACCTTCGATCACGCGCCCACCGATAAAGAGCTTGCCTCCGAACGCCGATCCTGCCACGCCCGGCCATCGGACCAGCTCGTCGGTGTGGCCCTGGCCTTCCTGCTTTCGGCTTTGCGCCCGGGCGTGATGCCGTTTTTCGGCAAGCACTTCACCAATTACGAGCAGATCTGGTTCTTATCCATTCTGGTGCTGGCGGCGGTGTTTTCGCTGCTGTTCCCCGAGGAGGAGGCCAACGGCGTGAACGGGCTGATCATTATGGCCCTTTATCTGCTGGATACCTTCTTAAACATCCTGTGCGAGCTGCTTATCAGCAAGCAGAGCAAGTGGAACTTTATCGTTTCCGTGTTCGTGGAGATCACCGAGATCGTGATCTGCGGGGTTCTCATCTACTGCTTCGCCACGATCGCCACCACCGAGATCTTCGAGGTGCCGTGCGCTATCGTGAGCTCGCTCAACG
>CAMVBR010000057.1 GCA_947165755.1 uncultured Clostridia bacterium | reverse complement strand
CGGTAGCGGTAACGCCGGTGCCGATGGCCCACACGGGCTCGTAGGCGATGATCACGTTTTTGAGCTGCTCGGCGGAAACGCCGGTAAGGGCGATCTTGGTCTGGTACTCGAGCAATGCCTCGGTGTAGCCCAGCTCTCTCTGCTCGAGGGTCTCGCCCACGCAGAGGATCACCTTCAGGCCGGCGTTCAGGGCGGCTCTGGTGCGCAGGTTCACGGTCTGGTCGGTCTCGCCGAAATACTGACGGCGCTCGGAATGGCCGATGATCACGTATTCCACGCCCACGGCCTTGAGCATATCGGCGCTCACTTCGCCGGTGTAGGCGCCGCTGGCCTTGAAGTGCACGTTCTCGGCGCCGATCTTGATATTGGAGCCCGCGGCCGCTTCGATGGCGGCGGGGATATCCACGTAGGGCACGCAAAGCACCACGTCGCAGGCGGCGTTCGCCACAAGGGGCTTCATCTCTTCAATGAGCGCCTTGGCCTCGGCGGGGGTCTTATTCATTTTCCAGTTACCGGCGATCACAGCCGCTCTTTTTGCTTTATTCATTTGTACAACCTCTCAATCATTTCATTCTATTGATACAATAGGAAACATTACGGTTTATAAGGAATCGCGCTGCCTCTGACTACTGACGTCTGACTTCTGACTTCTTACTTTTCGTCGATGCAGGCGATGCCGGGAAGCTCTTTGCCCTCAAGGAACTCAAGGGAAGCGCCGCCGCCGGTGGAGATGTGGCTCATCTTATCGGAGAAGCCCAGCTTCTTGATGGCCGCAGCGGAATCGCCGCCGCCGATGATGGAGATGGCGTCGGTATCGGCAATGGCCTGCGCCACGGCGATGGTGCCGGCCTCAAACTGGGGCATCTCGGTTACGCCCATGGGGCCGTTCCAGATGATGGTGCCGGCGCCGATCAGGGACTTGGCGAACAGCTCGCAGGTGACCGGGCCGATATCGAGGCCCATCCAGCCGTCCGGGATGGAATCGGAATAAATGCGCATATAGGGGGCGTTCACATCGTACCTCGTGGCGATCTTGTTATCCACGGGCAGCAGGAAGGGCTTGCCCATGGCCTTGGCCTTGGCGATCATGCCTCTGGCGGCCTCGAGGTTGTCTTTATCCACAAGGGAATCGCCCACGTTCAGGCCCTGCGCGGCAAAGAAGGTATAGGCCATGCCGCCGCCGATGATGATCTTATCGCACTTATCGAGCAGGTTATTGATCACGCCGATCTTATCGGAGACCTTCGCGCCGCCGAGAATGGCGACCAGAGGACGCTTGGGGTTCTCGAGCGCGCCGCCGATGTATTCGATCTCCTTCTTCATCAGGTAGCCGACTGCGCTGGGCAGATAATCGGCAACGCCGGTGGTGGAGGAGTGGGCGCGGTGGGCGGAGCCGAAGGCGTCGTTCACGTAGATATCGGCCAGCGCGGCGAACTT
Source organism: uncultured Clostridia bacterium (assembly GCA_947165755.1). Taxonomy (GTDB): domain Bacteria; phylum Bacillota; class Clostridia; order Oscillospirales; family Acutalibacteraceae; genus RUG806. The sequence goes on along the minus strand of CAMVBR010000057.1, from coordinate 8,962 downwards.
CTTGGAAAGCTCGGGATCGTTCTTGGTCTCGCCGGGCTCGAAGCGCACGTTTTCAAGCAGCATCACTTCGCCCTCTTTCAGCGCGGCGGCCAGCGCCTGCGCGGATTCGCCCACAACGTCCTTTGCCAGCTTTACTTCTTTGCCGAGCAGCTCGGAAAGACGGGCGGCGATGGGAGCCATGGAAAATTCGGGGTCCACAACACCCTTCGGGCGGCCGAAGTGGGAGCAGAGGATCAGCTTTGCGCCGTGATCGAGCAGATACTGAATGGTGGGGAGGGACGCCACGATGCGCTTATCGCTGGTGATGACGCCGTTTTCCATTTTAACGTTGAAATCGCAGCGGACAAGAACTTTTTTGCCCTTGACTTCGATGTCTTCAATGGTTCTTTTGTTAAGAGTGCTCATGTTTGATTTTTCTCCTTCTAAACATTTTACTTTATTATTTTATAATAATGTTAAATTATTATCAATCCGCAGAATAGACAAAGCGCATAATTTGGTAAATTGTGTTTTGTGCAAAATGACACGATGCGAACCGTAACGCACAGGAATGTACCCCTGCATGAAATTAGGAATGAGGAATAACGGATGGACTTCGTCCATACCTGATTATATTGCAGCCGCCGCTTGCATTCCTCATTTCTCATTCCTCATTTCTCATTAAAAATCAGAGGAACCGAAAAAGCAGGTATCCGCCGCCTTATTTGCTCCAGAACAAATACCCATCCATCAGCACCGCGCGCACGGGCGCGCCGTCCACGCCGCCGATCTTTACGGGCGGAGCCAGCAAAAAGTATTTGCCGGGGGTCACGTGGGAAAGCTCCAGATTTTCAAGAATGGCCACGCCCTCGCCCAGCAGCGCCCGGTGGGGGCCGGTCTGATCCGCGGGGCAGCCCACGCTCATGCCGTCCATGCCGATGAGCTTTATGCTGAGGTAGGCGGCCTCTTCCGCGCCGGTGCGGTCGAAATACGCTTTGCCGCCGCTTTTGATGAGCAGCCGGTCCACCTTGGGGAAATGCTCGTCCACGTAGCTGCCGGTGATCACGCGCTCGTTCACCTCGAGCACGGTGCACTCCCCGATAAAGGGCTCCAGCGGCACGTTGGCGATATCGCGCCCGGTGCGCAGAAAATGCAGCGGGGCGTCCGCATGGGTGCCCGCATGCAATACCGTGGTGAGCAGCGCCATATTGCAGGCGTCCCCGGCGGCGATGGAGCTGAACACCTCGAATTTCGGCGCCGGATCGCCCGGGTACACCGCCGAGGTGCGCAGATCTTTTGAAATATCGATCAGCCTTACGCTCATGTGGACGGGGTCACGTTGACCTTGCGGTCGATGAGCAGCGCGGTAATCAGGAACACGCCCACCGCGAGCAGGGCGGTGACGTATACGTTGGTGATGGCCGCCGCGCCGTAGCCGTTGGACCAGGCGAGCTGCACGTCCGCCTCGTTCAGGGCGAAGGTAAAGGCGTTTTCGGAAACCACGATATATACCTTAATGAATTTCGCGGCAATGGTGGCCAGCGTATGCACGATAAAAATGGAGGCAAAGAAATACAGCACGGGACCGATCTTGCCCAGCTTGTGGAAGGGGCGGCAGTTGCCCAGCGTAAGGGCGAAGAAAACCAGCAGCACGAACACGCAGGCGCGCACGCCGCCCACCACGGCGTGGATGCTTGCAAGGTTGCGGATCACCTTCAGGTTGGGGGTGGCGATGCCCGCCGCTTCGGCGATCTGGCGGATGGCCTCGGTCACGAGGTTATAGGTATCCACATACTCTGCGTCGCCCTCGATCACGCTCATGGAGTGCCGCAGCAGATACACAACGCTGCCGAAGGCGCACAGGCAGAAGGCCGTATAGCTCAGAATAACCCAGAAGGAGCCGGAAAACAGCTTGGCAAACAGCAGCGACGAGCTGCGCACGGGCAGGGTGAGGGTGAGCTGCCCCTCGTTGCCGTACATGCTGCGCCGGAATTCGCCGAACACGGAAACGAACGTAAGGATCACGCACACCAGCGCGGTAACGATCAGGATCGCCGAGGCGGCCAGCTTGATCTTGAACCCGGTGGCAATGCCGCCCGCGCCCCATTTGGTCCAATCCACGAACATGAGAATGAGCATGACCACGGCGATCACGCCCATGGCGATGTAATTGGTATAAACGGCGTTTGCCGTCGCCTTGAAGGCATTCTTAATCAACTTCCCAAGCATCGCCGATCACCTCCTTGAAGATCTCTTCCACGCTCTTGCCGGTGGCGCGCAGGTTTTCGATGCCGGTGTTCACCAGCACCTTGCCCTTGCCGAGCATCAGCACGTGGTCGAAGCTGTGCTCCAAATCGTTCACCAGATGGGTAGAGAGCAGGAGCGTAGCGTTCTCTTTATAGTTTTTCATAATAATATCCATGATCACGGCGCGGGCTGCCGGGTCCACGCCGCCCAGGGGCTCGTCCAGCAGGTAGATATCCGCGGCGCGGCTCATCACCACCAAAAGCTGCAGCTTTTCCTGCATGCCCTTGCTCATGGTCTTGATGCGCTGGTTCAGATCCAGATCGAACTCGGCGGCGAACTCAATGGCCTTCACCTTGTTGAAATCCTTGAAGAAATCGGCGAAGTAATTGATGCAGTCGATGGTGCGGAACCGATCGGGGAAATAGGTGGAATCGGGCAGCAGGGCCACGGCGGCCTTCGAGGCCACGCCGATGCGCTTGCCGTCCACCAGCACCATGCCGGTGTAATCGTGGATGAGGCCCGCCAGAATTTTGATCAGCGTGGTCTTGCCGCAGCCGTTGGGGCCTAAAAGGCCCACGATCTTGCCTGCGGGAATATCGAAAGAGATATCGTTCAGCACCTTATGGCCGCCGTAATCCTTTGAGAGATTGCGCACCTTGAAGGCGTAATTGCGTTTTTGGGGCTCCGATGCAACGGCTTCCCCCGGCATGGGCTCCGCCGGGATATGCACCGGCGCGTGCGCGGGCGGCGCGGCAGGCGCAGGGGCCTGGGCAGGCGGAAAGGCGCGGGTATCGAACGCCTCGCTCGGCATCGGCTGGTCCAGCGGCGAATCGCCGCCGTAAGCCGGATAATCTAAATCTGTCATGTTATATACTCCCTTCAACCGCGGTCGCGGTTATCCTGTTTTGGTTGGAATTGCCCCAAGGCGGGGTCGCTGCGGATATCGGTGAAGCTTTCGTCCGAAAGCGCCCGCCGCGCCACCTCGAGGGCGGTATCGTTATAGGCGATGGAATCGTGGAACTGCCCGGCAAAATACCAGGTGGAATCCGGGAAGGCGCCGGTGGAGGCGTCCAGAGCGCCGTCGGGCGAGAGATAGGCCCGGTCGCGGATCTTCTCTTCGGGCAGCGTTTCGCCGGGAACGGCCGCCGTTGCCCCCAGAGAGGCGGATTCGATATGGATCATGCCGTCGGAGGAGCAGGCGTCCGCGCTGCCGAGGGCGGCGGCCAGCTTCAGGCCGTAGCAGGCGCAGATGTATACGCCCACGCCCCGGGAAGAGAGCGCTTTGAGCGTATCCCGCAAAGCGGTCTGCGCTTTATAATAGCGGTCGGTTTGCGCCCGCAAAGCGGCGTGCGCGGCGTCCGAAAGATAGGTATCGGCCAAAGCCGTATAGTATTCCGGCGGCAGGCAGGCCCACATGGCCCCGCTGCCGGTGAAAATGGTTTTCAGAAGCGCGTCGGTCACCTTGTCGCCGAGCTTTTCGCCCACACCGTCGGGCAGCATGGCCATCACGGCGCCGAGCTTCTGCGCCGCGCCGCCGCCCGCGAGCAGCTCCAGAACGGAGGCGAACTGCCCCGGGCGCAGATCCTTGCGGAACACGTCCGAAAGCGTGCGCGTGCCCTGCAGCGCGGGCACCATATACACGATGCGGTGGATATCCGCCGCACCGTAGGCGTCCAGATAGGCCGTGAGCATGGCCCCGCCGAGGCTCAGGGGCAGGAAGCTGACCTTATCGCTGCCCGTGCGGCTGAGCACCATATCCACGAACGCCCTGAGATCGGCCGCGATCTCGTAGGGCATGCCGAAGGAATTGTAGGCAAAGAAGAAAATGCGGTCCTCGCCCACCGTTTCGCCGAGGGACTGCACCGGCGCCATTTTGTAGATGTAGCGCTTTTCGTCGGGGGTGCATTCCGAAAGCGGGTAGGGGTATGTAACGGCGCGAAGCGAATGCCTCATAGAGCCGTCGGGGTTCGAGGCGATGCCGTCCACGGCGTCCGCCACGGCGGAAGCGGCCGCGTCGGAAAAGCCGCCGTCCCTGCGGAAGAGCATCATTTTCATGAAAGGGCCCTTCATTTTATCGACGAGCGCGCCGGTATCGAACGACAGGGGCCACACGGTGCGCACCGCTTCCCCGGCCTCGTTCACCTCGACCACTTTGGACTGGCCGATGCCCGGCACGATGACCACGGGATAATAGGTTTGTTCAGACATAAAGCCATATCACTCCATAATAATTTAAAATATCATAGCATGACGGAGGGGAAAAAACAAGTCTTTTTGAAAAAAGACTTGTTTTTTCAGTAGTCAGTGGCCAGTAGTCAGTAGTCAGTGGTCAGAAGTCAGAGTACTCCGCAGGTGCGATATGCTGCTTCGCAGCGCGATATACTTCGTGCGATATATTGCTGCGCAATGCGATATGAGATGGCGCCTGTATCTTTCACGTGCCGCAGGCACATATCGCGCTTTTTTGCATATCTCGCCTTTGGCGAGTATGCAAAAGCATATCGCACCGACAGGTATATCGCGGAGCCGTCAGGCTCCATCTCGCGGGCGCGCCGCAGGCGCGCCTACTCGCCCAGCATCCTCCACAGCCACCCTGCCGCGCCGGTATACAGGCTCCACCCGCCGGCGCCCTCCCGGCCGGGAGTGGCGCACACGTCGGCGGTAACGGCGTAGGGCTCGTTTTTGAAACGCCGCCACAGTGCCGGATTTCGATCCCGCAGCGCCGGGATCAGAGCGGGCAGCAGCGCGTCCGCCTCCTCGGTGAGCCCCTCGCGGCGCAGCGCCATGGCGAACCACACGGCGGCGTGGGTATACTGCCCGCCGTTTTCGCGCACGCCGGGCGGGTAATCGTTCACGTACCCGGCGCGGGGGGCCGTATCGTCAAAGGGCGGCGAAAACAGCCGCAGCAGCTGATGCGCCGGGTCGAACAGGGCATGGAACGCCGCCTTGAGGGCGGAGATCCGCTCCTCCCTTGTGCCCACGCGGGCAAATACCGCGAAGGCCTGGGGCAGCAGGTCGATGGCGCAGGGGCCGCCAGCCGCGCCGAGGGGGACCCCGGCGTCGGTAAAGCCCCGCAGATAATATACGCCGTTGAAGGCGGCGGCGTGCACGGTAAGGCGCAGATCGGCGGCAAGCGTAAGCAGCGTTTCCGCACCTTCGGCGTCGCCCCACCGGCGGCTGAGGGGCGCGAAGGCCTCGCAAACCACGATCATAAACATGCCGAGCCACGTGCTCTCTCCCCTGCCGCGCAGGCCGAGCTCGCTGAAGGAATCGTTCCAGTCGCCGCCCAGAAACAGGGGCAGCGCGTGCTCGCCGAAGCGCAGCGAGCAGCGGATGGCCCGCATACAGTGGGCGTACAGGCTTTCGCGCAGCGCCCCGGCGTAATAATCGCCGTACCGTTCCCGCTCCCCCTCCCGCAGAGGCTCCCCCGCCAGATAGGGCACGGGCAGCGCAAGCGCGTCGGCGTCGCCGGTCACGCGCACGTATTCGGCGGCGGCCCAGGGCAGCCACAGGCGGTCGTCCGCGCACAGCGTGCGCACCCCCTTCAGGTGGGGTTTTCCCGATGGGATCACGTGGAACCAGTGGAGCACGTCCCCCTCGGGGAACTGGGCGGCGGCGCACCGCAGGAGCTGCCGCTTCGCCAGAGCCGGGTATACGGCGCATAGGTTGGCGGTATCCTGCAGCTGGTCGCGAAAGCCGTAAGCGCCCGAATTCTGATAAAAGCCGGTGCGGGCCAGCACCCGGGTATCCGCAACGCCGTGCAGCAGCAGCCCGTTCACGAACCGCGCCGCCGACGGGTCCTTCACGGGCACGTCGCATACCTTGGCGGGCTTGGGGCGGAAGGGCAGACCGCACAAGACCGCCGCCGCTTTTTCATTTGCGGCAAAGGCCATCGTAAAGGCGGTCTCCCCCGCCCCGGCGGGCAGAACTGCGGCGAGCCGCCCCTCCCCGGCGGCGTAAAAAGCTTCGGCGGGCGCGTCGCAGCAAAGGCGCATCACGCCCGGGTAATCGGTATTCGCCGGGTTCTGAAATACAAGCGCGCCGTTTTGCGCCCGGCCCCGCAGAAAGGGAGCGCGTTTGGGCGAATCGCACATCAGCGGGCGCACCCGGTAAATCAGCTTACACGGCGCTTCGCTCCTCCACCTTACCAGCACCCTTTTTTTCATGGCGACCGCGTCCACCCGCACCGTAATGCGGAGCTGCGTTTTACCGCAAACCGCCGTATATTCGGCCTCGGTATCTCTGAGCCACACCGAAGCGCCCGAAAGCGCGTCGTAAACGCCCTCCTCCGCGGCCAGCAGCAGCGTTTCGCCCAAAGAGGGCGAAGCCGGGTCGTTATGCCACGGGGTAAGCTGATTCATGCGGGCGTTCAGCGCCCAGGTAAAGCCGAGGGTGCCGTAGCCGAGCAGCGTGCCGAAGACGGCGTTGGAAAGCGTATGGCTCCAGGGGCGCGGCGGCGGCGCGCCGATAAAGTAGCCCCCGGGCGCAAAGGTATCCTCCCCTGTGACCAGCGGCGACGAGCGCAGAAGCGGCGGCGCGGCAGCGTCCGGCGGCAGCGCGGCTTCGGCAAAGGGGAACCGCAGCCCCGGCGCGGCGGCAAGGGCGCTGAGAAACGCCGGGGAGCACTGCTCCGCCGAAAGAATGAAGATATGCCTGCGCCCCGCGCCCTGCGGCAAGATCGCCTGCAGCGCGCCCACGGGTTCGCCGCGGTAGGCCGCAGGTTTGCGGGTGAGCAGAATGAGATCGGCCGGGATGCCGCCGAAGGCGAGCCTTTGGTGCAGCCGCACGAGTGCCCCCAACACCGGGGCGGGCAGGCCGTCCGCCTGCACCGTGATCACGGGCAGATCGCCGGAGATCCCCTTCTCCCACAGCGCGGAAACGGGGGCGGTGTTGGCAAGGGCGTTCGCCTCCCGCTCCGGGTCCCGGGCCCCGAAAAGGACCGTGCGCAGGAACCGGCTGCCGTAACCCATGGTATCCGCGTCGAAGGCCTGCCGCACCGCGTGCCTGAGATCGGGCAGCCGGGCGCGGCGCACACGGGCAAGGGTGTTCAGGGCCTCCCCCGGGTCGGGGCCCGGGCACAGCAGCAGTATCTTTTCTTTTTTCGCGCCGGGCTCCAGCCGCAGCTCGGTTTGCACCGCCGCCGCGGGGAACGCAAAGGAAACCGCGTTATCGAGCGCCGCGGGAAAGGCGGCGAAGGGGTCGTCCCCGGCGAACAGCTCGCGGTCGCACGAGAAGGTGAACGGAGAGAGATCGGCAAAGCCCACGGCAAGGGCGGCTGCGCAGCGGCCCTTTTCCATGCGGCTGAGCACCAGCGCGCTGCGGGCGGCGTCGTATGCGGCGCGCAGATTCAAATCGGAAAACGCCGGGTGCTCCGAGGCCGCGAACAGGGGCTGCAGATCGGGCTCGAAGTAGTAGGCCAGGCGCACGGCTTTGGCGGTCTTTCCCCGGTTTTTCAGCTTCACGGGGCACGCCAGCGCCGAGAACCGGTCCACCAGCGCAAAGGCGGATTCCGCCGAAAGGGACGGCGTTTCGGCCTTCGCGTAAACGCCCGTGGCAAGCAGCCTGTAATCGGGGAAACGAAGCATATTCCCCTCGGCGAACACGGCGGCGGCGATCCCCCTCGCCCGGGGCGCGTAACGAAGCACGCTGCGCCTGCCGTACAGAAAATAATTCCCCCGCGGGCTTGCGGCAAGAGCCACCTCGCCGTTGGCGTAGAGCGCAGCCCCCTCCGGCGCGGCGGCGCGGGAGGCGTGCGGGCGGGGCGGGCGGCTTTTCGGCTCGGCAAACCGGCGCAGGCGGCGGATGGGCGCCCCGGCGGGCAGCTTTTCCTGCAGAAGTGATAAGGCGCGTTCCATTTGGGGATCCGAAGCGAACCGGCGGACGAACACGTTGCCGCGCAAGGCGTTCACCGCGGCAAGCAGGCTCATGCCCGCGTGGTGCGCCATAAAGCTGCGCACGATCATATAGTCCTCGCCCGGGGCGGCGGCGGAAAAATCCACGGCCTCGTAAAAGCCGCAGGCCCCGTAAGCCCCGAGGGAGGCGAACCGCCGCAGGTTTTTGAGCGCCCCGTGGGGGTCCGCCGCCAGCGCAAGAAACGATGCGTAGGGCGCGAACACCGGGCGGTCGTTGGGGTCGCGCTTCATGGCGAGGGCGCTGAGCCCGTGGGCGCGGTAGCGGTAGTTCATATCGCCGTCGAAATCGTAATAGCCGCTCTCCGTAACGCCCCAGGGCCGGGGCGTGCCCCGCACCCTGCGCTTTTGCGCATAGAGGCACCCCGCCAGCCCCTCGGGAGCGTAGGTGTTTTCATACAGCGGCAAAAACAGGGCGGGCATGAAATACTCGAACATGGTGCCGGAATAGGAGGCCGCCGCCGCGCGGCCGCCCCGCCGCAGGAAGGAGCGGTCCAGCGCAGCCCAGTGGGATGCGGGCGCCAGCCCTTTGGCGCAGGCGTAAAACGAGGTCATGCGGGCCTCGCTCATATAAAAATCGTAATAGGAATCCGAAAGCTTGCCCGAAGAGACGTCCAGCCCCACGCTGAACAGCTTTCGGCGCGGCGCGTAGAGGCATTCGAGGCGGGCGTTTTGCAGCTCCGCTTCGATCTCCCTGATCAGGGCGGCAAAGCCCGGCCCCAGCGGCGCGTATTCCCTGAGCCCCTCCTTGAGGGCGGTGAGGCACACGAGATAGTTGCCGCAGTCCACGCTGGAAACGAACGCGGGCGGCAGAGGCTCCAGCGTTT
>CAMVBR010000056.1 GCA_947165755.1 uncultured Clostridia bacterium | reverse complement strand
TGGAGGACGGCTGCGCGCCCGGCTGCACCATCAAGATCCCGTTTTCTTCCTGCGAGAAGTTCAACGGCATGATCGACGGCACCGTAACGCCCGTCCCCACCAAAGGCCTGGTGCATATCGGCTTCCTTCTGAAGAGCTTTATGCCGCTTACCGATCTGCTCACCAAGTACCTCCGCCCCGATCCCGCCGATCTGGAGGACCCGCAGTTCTTTGAGCTGAGCACCAAGCTTATGTTCTACCTGATCACCGTTGCCATCTCGCAGATCGGCAACCACGACGCTATCGGCACCTTCTCGGCCGATCACATCGTAGACGGCCGCATCAAGATGAGCATCGAGGGCGGCCCCAAGGCGACCATCGTGGTAAAGAAGCACCACATGATCACGGTGAAGAAGGATCTCGGCGATCCCACCTCGCTCATGGAGTTCAAGGGCATCAAGCTCGCCAGAGACCTGTTTGACGGCAAGGTGAACGCCGTTGCCTGCATAGGCGAAGGCAGCATCCTCATGGGCGGCAACATCTCCATGATCGATAACGTGAACCGCATCCTCGACAGAGTGGCTCTGTATCTTGCGTAAGGAGGAAAGAAATATGGCAATGAAAACTTACGAATATCCGAAAGGCCGCGAATGGTTCAACCGCGCCACCAAGGTGATCCCCTCGGGCATTTACGGCCATCTCGGCCCCGCGGAAGGCAACTTCATCCCCGTAACCAGCTTCCCGCTGATGGGCGACCACGCGCAGGGCAGCTACTTCTGGGACGTGGACGGCAACCGCTTCATCGACTACATGTGCGCCTACGGCCCCAACGTGCTGGGCTATAACGATCCCGACGTGGACGCCGCCGCGCTGGAGCAGATGAAGAAGGGCAACCTGTTCACCTCCCCCTCTTATAAAATGGTTGAGCTCGCCGAGCTCATGGTGGATACCGTGGCCTCCGCCGACTGGGCCTTCTTCGCCAAAAACGGCAACGACGTGACCACCGGCGCCATCATGACCGCCCGCGCCGCCACCCACCGCAAGAAGATCGTTTTCGTAAACGGCTTCTACCACGGCGTATCCCCCTGGACGCAGAAGATCGACTATCCCGGCGTGCTTCCCGAGGACGTGGCAAACAACCTTTACATCGATTGGAACGATTTCGATCAGCTGCAGAGAGTGTTCGACGAGAACAAGGGCGAGATCGCCGCGTTCATCTCCACGCCCTACCTGCACGGCAACTATTTCGATAACGTGCTGCCTGCCGACGGCTACTGGAAGAAGGTAAGAGAGCTGTGCACCGAGAACGGCACCGTGCTCATCGTGGACGACGTGCGCGCCGGTTTCCGTCTGGATATTGCGGGCTCTGACCATTTCTACGGCTTCGAGGCTGACCTCATCTGCTTCTGCAAGGCCATCGCCAACGGCTACAACGTATCGTGCCTGTGCGGCAAGGATTTCCTGAAGAGCGCCGCCAGCTCCCTTTCTTATACGGGCTCCTACTGGTATTCCGCCGTGCCCTTCGCGGCCGGCATCGCCTGCATCAACAAGATGAAGGCCCTTGATACCCCCAAGATGTTCCGTGAAAAGGCCGTCAAGCTCACCGACGGCCTGAAGGCCGCCGCCGCCAACAACGGCTTCAACCTTGTGGTTTCCGGCGAGCCCGCGCTGTTCTATCTGCGCCTTGCGGATGACGACAGCCTGTTCATCCATCAGGATTGGATCCAGGAGTGCGTACGCCGCGGCGTGTTCTTCGCAGGCCACCACAACCACTTCATGAACGCCTCGCTCACCGACGAGGATATCAACTTCACTCTGGAAGTGGCAGACGACGCCTTCAAGGCGATCCGTCCCAAATATAAATAATTTTAACAGGAGGGAATACTTATGCCATTGTCAAAGCAGGAGTGGCTCGCGCTGGAAAAGAAAGCCAACGAGCTGCGCAGACTTACCCTTGATACCACCTATTGGGCCGGTTCCGGCCATATCGGCGGCGGTCTCAGCGTAATGGATATCCTCGTGGTGCTGTATCACAAATACATGCGCTTCAAGGTAGAGGATCCCCAGTGGGCGGACCGCGACCGTTTCATCCTTTCCAAAGGTCATGCCGGCATCGCTTACGCGCCCGTGCTTTGCGACCTGGGCTTCAACGATAAAGAGCTGCTGAAGACCTTCAACCTTTCCGGTTCCACCATGGGCATGCACCTGGATTCCAATAAGGTGGTGGGCGTGGACGCCTCCACCGGCTCCCTCGGTCACGGTATGTCCATCGCCGTGGGCACCGCGCTTGCCGCCAGAGTTCTGGGCAAAGACTACAAAACCTTCGTGGTGCTGGGCGACGGCGAATGTGACGAGGGCTCCAACTGGGAAGCCGCGATGAGCGCCGCGCACTACAAGCTGACAAACATGATCAGCTTCGTGGACCGCAACAAGTGCATGATCGACGGCCGCACCGAGGACGTGATGCGTCTCGAGCCCTTCTGCGATAAGTGGAGAGCCTTCGGCTTCATCGTGAAGGAGATCGACGGCAACAACATCAAGGAGCTGTGCGAGGCCATTGATTTCGCCTATGCCAACGAAACCGATCAGCCCGTTATGATCGTGTGCAACACCATCAAGGGCTGCGGCATCGATTTCATCGAGGATAACTACCTGTGGCATTACGGCGCGTTCGACGACGAAAAATACGAAAAGGCAAAGGCCTCTCTCGATGCGTTCTACGCCAAGAGAGTTGCGAGAGCGGAAAAGGAGGGTGAATAATTATGGCAGGCGGAATGACCTATACCGCAATTGATTCCACGTCATTGCAGACAGCAGAAATTTACGGACAGGCGCTCGTAGAGCTGGGCAAGGCCCATCCCGAAGTGGTCGCCCTTACCGCGGACCTTGCGAAATCCACCAAGATCGGCGATTTCATGAAGCAGTTCCCCGACCGTTTCTTTAACGTCGGTATCGCCGAGCAGAATATGTTCGGTATTGCCGCCGGTATGGCAAAAGCCGGTCTTGTGCCGTTCCTTTCCACCTTCTCGCAGTTCGCGTCTCTGCGTTCGGCGGATCAGCTTTCCACCGACCTGTGCTATCAGAACGTGAACGCCAAGGTGATCGCCACCCATTCCGGCACCTCCTTCGGTCAGGCGGGCTCCACCCATCACGCCATCTCCGACCTCGCCGTGACCCGTTCCTTCCCGAACCTCACCGTGATCTGCCCGGCGGACGGCGTTGAGACCTATAACGCCGTTATGGCGGCCTATAACACGAAGGGCCCGTTCTACATCCGCATCAACCGCGGCTTCGATAACACCCTTTACAACACCCGCGATTACGGTTTCGAGGTGGGCAAGGCCGTTACGGTAAGAGAGGGCACCGATCTTACCATCATTGCCTGCGGCTCCTGCGTATATCAGGCCAACCAGGCGGCGGATTTCCTTGAGAAGGCCGACGGCCTCAAGATCCGCGTGCTCGATATGCACACCATCAAGCCCATCGACAGGGATGCCATCGTAAAGGCCGTTATGGATACCCGCCGCATCATCACCGTGGAAGACCACAATATCATCGGCGGTCTCGGCTCCGCCGTGGCCGAGGTGGTCGTGGAGTCCGGCAAGGGCTGCGCGTTCAAGAAGCTGGGCGTACCGGATAAATTCGCCCCCATCGGCCTGCACGAGGATATCATGAACGTGCTCGGCATCGACGCCAACGGCATCATCAACGCCGTGAGAGAAGTTATGAAGGCCGACTTTGAGCTGGACGACGACTGGGACGACGAAGTATAAGCCGAAAGGAGAAGGATATATGGCTTCCGAAGCTATTTATACAAATAAAATTTTCCTTTGCGGCGCGCTCCCGCTGCTGAAAACCATCGTGGCGGACGTTCCCTCGCTCAACAGCAAATTCAAAAACGTGCACTGCATCTATCAGGTGAGCTGCGACGATCCCGAGGCCCCCGAGGGAAAATGGGCCACCCACTTCGTGGTGAACGGCGATGAGTGGCTCGTGCACGCCGATAAGGTGGCGCACCGGCTCGGCAAGCAGAAATTCGTGGAGCTGGAGTTCAAGAGCGTAGACGCCATGAACGCCTTCTTCAAGGGAAAGATCGGCCCCGCCACACTGCCGAAAATGCACGGTCTGAACTTTATTTACGAGTTCGGCGTGTTTATGATGGCGCTGCTGAAAATGGCCAACCTGCTCGGGCTTGAGACCCCGCCTGCGGACGAGGACACCAAGCGGCTGCTTGTAAAGTGCTATTTCTATCTGTTGAGCGTGGGTATTTCTACGCTGAATAAGCAGGGCTATCCCTCCATTCACGAGTGGGCGCTCAAGAGCCCCGACCGCGTTTACGCCTGGAAGGTGGACGGTGAAGAGAGCGTTTCCGCCTATATCCGCGTGAAGGCGGGTAAGACCAAGGCCGGCAAGGGCACCTATAAGAGAGCCATGCCGTTCTTCACCATGCGCTTCAACAATCTCGATTCCGCGCTGGGCATTCTGATGTCTACCGACGATATGCTTACCTCCGTGCGTGAGGGCAAGCTGATCATGGAAGGCGCGCCCGAATTCGGCGCGCAGATCGGCGACTACATGATGCAGGTAGGCGCGCTCGCAAAATAAAAATTTTTCGTTTTTTACCGGTGGGGCGACCCGCCGGTTTTTTTTGTGTATAATTTTAAGTTGAATTAAACCTTAGGGAATATATTAACTGCAAATGAATTTTGCTCAGGCTGTTGCATTCTTCCGAAAAACATATTATAATATAAACTAATATAATATCGTTCGGAGGAAGAAAGAAATGAAATACGGTAAACCGATCGTTGCCGCTGCGCTGGTGCTCTGCACTCTGTTTACGGCGTGCGCCTGCAGATATACCTCCAATACGCTGGTGGTGACGGATCCCTACGCAAACACACAGCTCCCGCCGGTCAGCTATGAGCAGCCTTCAAGCACGGAACCGGGGCTTACGGACGCCACGCTGCCGTCGGTTCCCGATACCACGCTCCCGCCCGTGCCTGAAAGCACGACGGCCTTGCCGATCCCGGTGGAGAATACCACCGCCGCGCCTGTGCCTTCCGAGAGCACCACTGCCGCCCAGCAGCCTGCGACGGAGCGCGATCCCTCTTCCTGGAGCAAGCAGGAGGTGGTATCGTATCTTTCCAACGCCGTGAATAAAACCAAGGCCTATACCGGGCAGATCACCGCGAACCGTACCGAGGATCTCGGCATTACGATCGAGGAGCTCTCGCCGAATATTCCCGCGTTGAAGGGCGTGGCCAATTCACTGATCGAAAGATATATCAAGCCTGTAAATGAAGTCGTCAGCTTTTCCGGAGGCAAGGGCATATCCGACGGGGAAGAGATCCCGCTGCTGCTGCCCAAGCGTCAGGGCTTTACCTTAACGGCGGACGGCGTCACGCAGGCGACCGCGCAGAAGAGCGGCGAAAATATCATTATCGATATCACCCTTGTGCAGGAAACCAGCTCCATGTCCACCCCGCCGAAATACAACGCGCAGGGCTTGGGGTATCTGGATATCGGCGCCGTGGATATCAGCGGCGTCACCATTCAATCGCTCGATTTTGTATATCAGGGCTCTACGATCCACGCTGTGATCCGGGCTGACGGCTACGTTGCTTCCGCAAAATACCATATACCGCTTCACGTGTCGGCGTCCGGTAAGGCGGGCCCCATATCCGCCTCCTTCAGCGGCACTGGGTATCAGACGGAGACCTGGGATATCAACTGGTAAACACAGCAAAGAAAAAACCGGCTTCGCGCCGGTTTTTTTGTGTTTTATTCCGTTAATCGCTGATGATCTGCCATAAGACCTGCCTGATCACGGCGGGTCCGTTCGGTTCCTCCTGTGCGTAAAACACGGTGAGCAGGCTGCCGTCCTTTAATTCCACCGTTGCGGGGTAGCCAAGATCTGCGGAGACCCCCTCGGTAAACAGAGGCACGTCCTTTTGCCAGGTGCGGCCATCGTCCGTGCTCAACATCAGGCGGACGCCATAGGGTGGTTGACGGCAGCCGTAAGCCGAGATCAGTACCCCTGAGGAATGCAGCAGCAGATGCGCCGGCGCGCCGCCGTGCTCGGGCAGCAGAGGGATCGGTTCGCTCCACGTTCTGCCGCCGTCGGCGGATTCGGTTTGAAACGTTGAAAAATCGTACCCGCGCTCGCTGCGGATATGGCAGACGATCCGCCCGTCCGGCAGCTCTACGGCGTGGGGCTCGCAAAGCTCGATGCCCTCTGCCGCTGCTGCCTTCGGCACCGCGCCGCGAAATTCCATATTGCCGTTCGCGTGAACAGCATAGGCGTACACGCCGCTGTTTTCAGGGAAGGAATCATCCGCCGAAAACACGCGCCCTACCCAAAGGAGCGTGCCGTCCCGGAGCTCCGTGGGGCCGTGCGGGGAGGTGACGGGCGAGCGGAAGATCGGCCCGAAGGATCTGCCGCCGTCAAAGCTCAGGCGGAATTGTGAACCGAGGTATGCTTCCTCATCCGCTTTCGTCAGCGTATCGAGATAGGCGTTGTAATACGCGTTATCCGGGTTCCATGCGCGTTGGGCGGCAATGCTGTTGTTGAAGCTGGTCACCATCACGCCGTTTTCGCCGAAGGCGCATATACCGCCGTCGCGGTCGTCCAAGGGCGTATCGATCAGCGGAAAAGCGCCGGTCCAGGTGTTCCCCTCATCGTCGCTTGTTGCCATCACCAGCTTGCCGAAGGGGCAGATATGCCCGCAGCGGTAGCCGGAACAAACCACCGCAAGGCTGCCGTTTTGCAGTCGGGCCACGGTAGGCCAGCCGAAATAGCCGTGCTTGCCGTGCGAATTGGACAGAATCGTTTTCGGTTTGCCGAGGATGCGTATCTTCATATTCAGATCTCAACTACGGCGAACACCGGGAAGTGATCGGAGGGGAAACGGCCCTCGCGTTTCGTGCGGTCCACGTAGAAGCAGCCCCGTTTTACGCCGCCCTTTACGAAAATGTGGTCGATCATGGAAAGCCCTTCCGCGCCGGTGAACCCGTGGTAGGTTTTGCCCATATCGGTGGAGGCGGCGGCAAATCGAATATCTTCAAAGCCGCCGGTAAGAATGGCTTTGTAGGCGTCGGAATCCGGCGTTACGTTGAAGTCGCCTGTGAGGATCACGGGCAGGTCCCCGGCGAGCTCCCCGGCCTTCTGCGCGATCAGCGCCGCGCCGTTTCGCATGGCTTCCACGCCCACGTGATCCAGATGGGTATTCATAAACAAAAACTGTTTTTCGGTTTTCATATCCTCAAACTTTACCCAGGAGCAGATGCGTACGCAGGCGGCGTCCCAGCCCCGGCCGGGCTTGTTCGGTTTTTCCGAAAGCCAGAAATGACCCTCTTCCAGCTTTTTATATTTATCCTTGCGGTAAAATACGGCGGAGTACTCTCCCTTCTTTTTGCCGTTATCCCTGCCCACGCCCACGAATTCGTACGTGGGCAGCCCTGCGGAAAGGGCGTTCATCCAGTCGTTATGGGCTTCCTGTACGCCGAATACGTCCGGCCATTCGGCCCGGATCGCGCCGAGCACACGGGGAACGCGCTTCTCCCACGCATCCTCGCCGTTTCCGGCGCAGAGCACGTTAAAGCTCATAACCTTCATCGGGCGTTCAAAACGCGACGCCGCCAATCTTCTGCTCTGCAGTACAAAACGAAGCACGTGCAGCGCGGTGGACTGCAGCTCCCCGCGCGTGATGCCCTCCGGCTGCCCGAGGGTTTCCAGCAGGGTGCCGTCCGGCTCCTTTTTGCCTACGCGCTCGCCGCCGGGCATCAGTACGTTCACACCCGCTCTTACGCGGTAGGCCTGATCGCGCATGGCGGGAAATTCCTGCGACGCGCTTTTCTGCATCCACCAGTCGGTCATCACAAAGCCCCGGTAGCCCCATTCGCCGCGCAGGAGCTTGGTGACAAGCTCGTAATTATAATGGCTCCATACGCCGTTTACCTGATTATAGGAGGTCATGAGGGCCTTCGGCGCGGCAGATCTCACGCAGATCTCAAAGCCCTTCCAGTAGATCTCGCGCAGGGCCCTCTGCGATACCACCGAGTTGTTTTTCGTGCGGTTGATCTCCTGATTGTTGCAGCAGAAATGCTTCGGGCAGCCGCTCACGACGCTGTCGTTCAAGCCCTTCACCACGGCGGAGGCCATGCGGCCGGTGATGAGCGGATCCTCGGAGAAGTATTCAAAATTGCGTCCGCACAGCGGATCACGATGGATGTTCATGCCGGGCGCCAGCAGGATATCGCTGCCGCGGTCAGCCATTTCTTTGCCCAATAGGCCGTATACCTCGCGGATCAGCTCCGGGTTCATAGTGCTTGCCAGAGCGGTGCCGGAGGGCAGCAGCGCGCTGGAGGCCGCCAAACGGATGCCGGAGGGCCCGTCCGTGCAGGTCACGGGCAGAACGCCGCGCTCCCGCAGGCTTTCGGTCACGCCGCCGAGCACGCCAGCGTTGCCCGTGGGGCCGAGGGGGGAGTTCATGATATAATCGCCGCGGGAGATCGCCTCAAGCTCGTCGTTGTTGAGCGAGGCGGTAAACTGCTCCAGGGTCAGCTTGCCGTCGAGTACGTCGAAAAGGGTAGAGGCGCGGTCGTCGTTTGCGGGCAGCTCTTCGGGCAGGGCGGCAAGGATATCCTCCCGCAGATCGTTTCGCGCCGTGGGTGCGGGCTCGTAGGTGCGATATGCGCCTTTCTCGGTATAAAACGGGCGCAGCCGCATAAGGTGCTCGGGGGCTTTCGGCGCGCAGATCTCGGCGCACTGGCGTATCAGAGTATTTTCCGTTATCTCAAAGCTGCCGATCTCGGCGGCGTCCCTTACGCTGAAGCCCGCAAAAAGGCGATATTTGCCCTTTACCAATACCCAGGCGTTTCGGTAACCTGTAACGCCGGCGTCGTCGTAACAAGCAAGCGCTGCTTTTTTGATCAGAAAACGCAGATCGCTGCTTTCCTGCGGCTGCAGCAGCTCGGATTTATAGAACGCGGCCAGCTGAACGGCGGGTATTGGCAGGGAAGGAGCCTCCACGGAATAATAGATCTGTACGGTCTCTTTTGCGGGATGCTGCCCTAAATTCTGCAGCCGCAAAGAGATCTCTATCCCGTTTTTGTCGTGTGAAAAACGGGGTGTGTCAAACGTAAAGGCCGAATAGCTCAGGCCGTGGCCGAAGGGGAAGAGGACCGCGTCTTTATCGAAGGTCTCAAAATAGCGGTACCCGACGAAAATATCCTCTTCGTAGTGGTTTTTGTCTTTGTTGCCGAAATTTCCGGCGCTGGGATAGGCTTCATAGCTGCGGGCGACGGTATCCGTCAGCTTGCCGGAGGGGGAGACGTCGCCGCTCAGGATATCGGCGACCGCGTTGCCTGTTTCCATGCCGCCCTGCCAGCAGATGCCGACGCAGGGAATATCGTATTTTTCCACCCATGAAAAATCGATGATATTGCCTACGTTCATGATCACGGCCATGCGGTCAAAGTATTTGCGCACGCACCACAGCATGTTTTCTTCTTCTTCCGTAAGATAGAAGCTGCCCTTGGTGAGCGTGTTTTCCCGGTCCTCCCCGGCGGCGCGGCCGATGAATACGATGGCCGTATCGGAATCGTGGGCGGCTTTTTTCGCCAGCGCCTCGCTTACGTGCATTTCCTCATAGCACATGGGCCAGTGGCCCCAATAGCCGTTATCCACAGGGTTCGCTTTACACCATTTGCGGTAGGTTTCGGCAAGGTCCTCGTTGAGCTTGATTTTGCCGTTTCGGCGGATGCCCTCAAATATGCTTACGGTGTGGTGCGCGTTTACGTCGCCGCCGGAGCCGTAGCCCACGTAGAACGTATCACGCTGTACGCGGCCGAACAGCGATACGGTATTCTGCGCCGTAACAGGCAGAATATCGCCCTCGTTTTTCAGCAGCACAAAGCTCTCCGCCGCAGCGCTGCGGCAGGCTTCGGCAAGTCCTTCTATTTTCGGATATTTCTCTTTGCTCCGTTTCGTAGAGGTTTGCGAAACGGCCGAGGTGACCGTATTCACCACTTTGCCAACGATCTTGTTTGCGGATTTTGCTATATCCATAACGCGGCTCCGATCTTTCATATTATGTATAATGATATTTTATCTTTATTTATAAAAAAGGTCAAGTAGGTATGCGCTAAATCAGGGAAAAACGCAGGGCTTGATTTGTGAAAAGCTCTTGTGAAATTAAGAAAAAAGTGCTTGACTTTTGATCGCTGTTATGATAATATAGATTTCGCTTAAGGAGAGATACCGAAGCGGTCATA
Organism: uncultured Clostridia bacterium; assembly: GCA_947165755.1. Lineage (GTDB taxonomy): Bacteria > Bacillota > Clostridia > Oscillospirales > Acutalibacteraceae > RUG806. The sequence goes on along the minus strand of CAMVBR010000056.1, from coordinate 149 downwards.
ACGGAACGGTCTTGAAAACCGTCGTACTCTTACGGGTACCGTGGGTTCGAATCCCACTCTCTCCGCCAAACGAATATTACGTATTAACGCTGCCATGGAGAAGTACTCAAGTTGGTGACGAGGCGCCCCTGCTAAGGGCGTAGGTCGGG
>CAMVBR010000055.1 GCA_947165755.1 uncultured Clostridia bacterium | reverse complement strand
TAGCGGCTGTGGTCAGCCGCGCTACCGACGGAAAGGCAAACACCCCCACAAACTGCAATTTAAACATTTCGGCCCAATATTTCCCTTGACATCTCCACCCCGGTTCGTTAAAATAATAACGATAATAAAAGCAAAGGAGCTTTCAACATGAAAAACTATTTTGATCTTTCCGGCCAGGTCGCGGTTGTGACCGGCTGTTCCACCGGCCTCGGCGTGCAGATGGCCAAGGCGCTTGCCAATCAGGGCGCCGCCATCGTGGCCGTTGCCCGCCGCCAGAACATGATCGACGCGGTCGCCGCCGAGATCGCCGCCGAATTCGGCGTAGAGACCCTTGCCGTAAAGTGCGATATCACCGATACCGCCGCCGTGGACGCCATGGTGGACGCTGTGCTCGCCAAGTTCGGCCGCATCGATATCGTCATCAATAACGCCGGTACCGGCGCCGTGGCGCCCGCCGAGGATATCACCGACGAGCAGTTCGCCAACGAAATGAACATCGACCTGTTCGGTTCCTTCCGCGTGGCCCGCGCCGTGGCCAAGAAGGCCATGATCCCCGCCAAGTACGGCCGCGTGATCAACATCGCCTCCATGTACGGCCTTGTGGGCAATAAGATCGCCGGCAGCGCCCCCTATCACGCAGCCAAGGGCGGCGTTGTGAACATGACCCGCGCGCTTGCCGCCGAGTGGGGCAAATACAACATCACCGTGAACTCCATCTGCCCCGGCTATTTCTACACCGACCTCACCAGAGATACGCTCAACAGCGATTTCTTCCAGGCCAACGCCAAAACCATGATCCCCGAGGAGCGCTACGGCGAAGAGGGCGAGCTCGACGCCGCCGCGATCTTCCTTGCCTCCCCCGCGGCCAGCTACGTTACCGGCGTGAACCTCGCCGTGGACGGCGGCTACACCGCAATGTAATTTAAATACAAAATCGCCCCGGAAAACGCCTGTTTTCCGGGGTGTTTTCATCTTGCCGGGCAGGAAGCCCCGCAAAATGAGAGATAAAATAAGAAAGATGAAAGATGAAAGTCGGAAGGACTTCGTCCTTACCTATTTGAAACGCGGCTTCGCCGCCACCGATTTTCATCTCTCATCTTTTATCTTTCATCTTTTTTTTGCGATATGCTGCTGCGCAGCGCGATATACTGCGTGCGATATATTGCTGCGCAATGCGATATATGCCGCTTCGCGTCATGCGATATATGCCGCTTCGCGTCATGCGATATGAGATGGAGCCTGTAACTTTCACGTGCCGCAGGCACATATCGCACCTTTGGTATATCGCGTTTTTGCATATCTCGCCTTCGGCGAGGATGCAAAAACATATCGCGGAGCCGTCAGGCTCCATCTCGCGATCGGGCTTCGCCCGATCACTCCAGCCCATACGGCCAGCCGATCAGGCCGCCGAGGTCGTATACGGTCTCGTAGCCCATGTTGTCCAGCAGCCTTGCGGCGGCATGGCTGCGCGCGCCGGAGCGGCAATACACCATCACGGGCGTGGATTTCGAGGGGATCATCTCGGCGGCGCTCTCCTCGTTGATATCGGCCAGCGTAAACAGCGCCGCGTCGATGGCGTGGCCGGTGATATACTCCTCTTCCTCGCGCACGTCCAGCAGCACGATGCTTTTGTCCTCCGTCAGCAGGCGGTGGGCTTCTTTGAAGGAAACCTGTTCGATCATGGCTAAATACCGTATTTTGTTTGGATCCTTTCCAGCATTTTTCCTATGGGCTTTGCCAGCACCAGCAAAAACACCACGTTCGACAGGGCGTACATCACCGTAAAGCCCGCCGAGGAGACGAGGAACGAGAGATACCGCGAGAGCATCACGGTGCCGTCGGCGAAAATGGCGTCCCATATATCCATCAGCATCGAGTAGGCCACGCCCGCCACGGCGCCCCAGAGCAGCAAAAAGATGCGGCTGGTTTTCAGCCTGTGCGCTATCAGGCCGCTGAAAAAGCCGATCAGCCCCCACGCCGCCATCTGGAACACGGTCCACGGCCCCTGCCCGAAATAGAAATTCGAGAGCAGCGCCGAAAGCGCCCCGGTGAGAAAGCCTGCCTCGGGGCCGAAATACATGGCGGCGATCACCACCATAGCCGAAACGGGCTTGAAGGCGGGCACCACCGAAAACAGCAGCCGCCCGATCACCGAAAGGGTGGTGAGCACGCCGATGAGCACAAGGTAGGTCACGGTGTGCTCCTTTTTTTCAAAGCTGATCAGAAAGGGCGCCAGCGAAAGCGCCGAAACGATCAGCGTAAAATACACGTATTTCACGCCGGAAAACACGGTGGCCCCCAGCAATATCACCGCCGGAATGCCGATAAGAACGATGATAAGAGAGATCATGCGTTTTTTCATTTGTTCTTCTCTCTTTCTTTTATTGCGCTTTTGCGATCGCTTTTGCGATCGCTTCCGCGATCTCTTCCACGCTGATCGCGCCCGGCACGTGGGCGCGGGCCATACGCGCGGCGGCGGTGGTGTAGAAGGTGTTGCCCCTGAAAAAGGCGTGGGGCGTGCCGGCGGCCAGCAGCTCGCCGTCGAAGAGCATGGCGGCGGTATCGGAAACCGCGGCGGCAAACTCGATATCGTGTGTCACGGCGAGCACGGCCCTGCCCTCGGCGGAAAGCGTCCTCAGCAGTGAAACGAACTGCCGCTTCGAGAAGGCGTCCAGCCCCTTGGTGGGCTCGTCCAGCAGCAGCACGGCGGGCTCGGTGAGCAGCAGCTTCGTCATGGCGCATTTCTGCCGTTCCCCGCCCGAAAGGTCGAAGGGGTTCCGGTCCAGAAGATCCGTTACGCCCATGCGCGCGGCGGCCTCGGCGGCCTTTTTTTCGGCATCCTCTTTTTTGCAGCCCTGCGTTATGAGAATATCCGCAAGGTCCGCCCTTACCGTATCCTTCAAAAATACGGTTTTCGGGTCCTGCGGCAGCAGCGCCAGCCCGTTTTTATACAGCGCGCCCCGCTTGTAGGCGGAAAGCTCCCTGCCGTTCAGCTTGATCTTGCCGTGGTAGGGCCTTCTCAGCCCCGCCAAAACCTGCAGCAGCGTGGTTTTGCCCACGCCGTTGGCGCCCAATATGCTGAAAACCTCCCCCTGCCGCAGTGTGATCGAAAGGTTCTTCAGCACGTCGGCGCCGTCCTTGGCAAAGCGGAACCACAGCCCCTTGGCGGCGAGCACGGCGGGCGCGTCGGTCTTTTCTTTTTCGGGCGGGGCAAAGAGCAGCGTTTTCTCTCCGCACGCCTCGCGCATCAGCGCCTTGCCCTCCCTTACGTTCACCGGCGCTTCGCCCTTGGCCCCGAGGGCCTTCCACAGCCTTGCGGCGGTGGGGAAGCCGGGAAACAGGCGGCTGTCCTGCAGCGCGGCGCACACGGCCTTCGGCGTATCGCAGGCGATCAGCCTGCCGCCGTCCATGGCCAGCACCGTATCCGCCATCGAAAACACCTCCTCCAGCCGGTGCTCGGCTAAGATCACGGTGATGCCGAAATCCCGGTTGATGCGGGCCAGCGTTTCCAGAAACGTCATGGCGGTGATGGGGTCGAGCTGGCTGGTGGGCTCGTCCAGCAGCAAGAGCTTTGGGTTGGTGATCACGGCGGCGGCAAGGCTCAAAAGCTGCTTTTCGCCGCCGGAAAGGGCGGCCGTGGGGGAATTGAATTTGTCGGTCAGCCCGAAATATCCGGCGGTCTCGCCGGTGCGTATGCGGATCTCGGCTTGCGGCAGGCCCATGTTCTCCAGCCCGAAGGCCAGCTCATGCCACACCTTATCGGTCACGATCTGCTCGTTCGGGTCCTGCGTCACCATGCCGATCTCGTGGGGCGCGGGCGGCGCGCCGAATTCTTCGCCGTAGGCGATCTCGCCCGCAAGCGCGCCGAAGGGGGCAAGCTCGGGCTTGAGCAGCCGCAAAAGCGTGGTCTTACCGCAGCCCGTATAGCCGCAAAGCAGGTAAAAGCCGCCCCGGCGGATGCGCAGAGAAATGCCGTCCAGCGTTTTATGCTCCGTTTTAGGGTAGGTGAAGCTCAGATCTTTGACCGTAAGCAGGTCCATCGGATGGATTCCTCCGTTTCTGTGAAAAATGGTAAAAAGGCGAGGCCGCCGAACAGCGCGTAGGCCGAAACGGATATCGGGTCCGTTGGCAGCGGCGTGGGGGCGGGGTAGAAGCCGAAATACAGGGTCCCCTTGGCGGCGGCCAGCAAGAGCAGCGTCCCCGCGGCGGCGAATACCGCCAGAAATACGGCGTCCGTAAAGCGGAAGCGGAAGGTTGAAAAGGCGGTGCGCCGCCCGGCGTTCCAGCCCCGGGCCTTCATGTGGCGGCCCGTTTCCACCGCGTTCTCCAGCGACCACGCCACCAGCGCGGCGTATACCTTCACGGTGCCGATCAGGTTATCGGCAATGCTGCCGGTGGAAAACAGCCCCAGCGTTTTCTGGGCGTCCTTCAGCCGCGCCGCCTGCGCCTTCATGAGCGGCACGTAGCGCAGCGCCACGCTTAAGATCAGCGCGGTTTTCGGCAGGATGCGGCCGAACAGATATAAAAATTTATCGCTCGTGAATATTTTGGAATAGGCCTTGCTCCACAGCAGCACCGCGGCGATCATGCCCGCGATGAACACGCCGTACCAGATGGCCTCCAGCGTGAAGGCGTTGCCGTTCACAAAAAACAGCGGCGTGCGCCCGTTGTGGGAAACCAGCGGGTTCGTGAGCACGATGAGCGCCGAAAGGGGCAGGTAAAACTTCAGGTCCTCCAGCTTCTCCCGCTTGTCCGTCAGCGTGCAGCAGAAGGCGATGCTCCCCAAGAGCGACAGCCCCGCCGTCACCGGGTTGCGTAAAAACATGGAAAACGCCAGCATCATCACGAAATACACCAGCAGCGTCACAGGATGCAGCTTGCCGAACGCCTTCACGCGGATCCCCCTCTTTTTTTATATTACAGAAAAATATATTATCATAAATATAAAGAGGTTGTCAAACGGTTTTCGGCGTTTGCCGAAAAGATCGCCGCGCTCACGGAAAGATGCAAGCGGCGAACGGCGTTGCCGCGCCGCCGGCGCGGCGATCCTCCCGTTGACAAACCCCGAAAAATCTGATATTGTTATTTTAAAGGACCCCGGTCCCGATCATACAGGAGGCATTTATATGAAACGCATTGCTTGTTTATTTCTCAGTATGGTTCTTGTGCTTTGCGCGGCGGTGATCCCGCTCGCGGCGAACGCCGCCGCATTGGGCGACGTTTCAGGCGACGGCTATCTGCGCACGGACGACGCGCGTCTGGCGCTGCGGGCAGCCATCGGTTTGGAAAATTATAAAAAAGGCTCCGAAAAGTTTACGGCTGCCGATATCATTGCGGACGGCGTTTTGGGCACGGACGACGCCCGTCTCATCCTGCGCATCGCCGTGGGGCTGGAGCCCACCGTGAATCAGTACGATATTTTGCGCTCCGGCGCCTTTTATATGCAGGGCAAAATGGAAGGCGGCACGGCGCCCATGAAATTGGCCGTGAGCAAGGACGCGGTATACGTCGAAATGGCCGAGGAAGGCATGCGGATGGGCTACCTTGCCAAGGGCGATCAGGTGTATTTCGTCGATCCGGCAAACAAGAGCTATCATAAGCTCACCTCGGGCGATAAGCTTCTGATGAAGAGCATCATGGGGGATGCGGAGCTGCCCGACGCCAAGGAGATCCGCAGCATGGTAGAGGAATTCGGCTTCTCAAATATGCCGGCGCTCTCGCAGGCGGACCGCGTTGCCGGCGGCAAAATGAGCGGCGTTTCCTGCGCGGTGTATACCTTTACGCTGTCCGACGGAAGCGTAACCAATATTTATATGTACGGTTACCGTATGCTGGCCATGGAAGCGCGCGATAAAGGCGGCAGGCAAACCAACCTGATCGTCTTTGATTCCATCTCCGCCGACGTGCCCGTCATGCCTCCGAAGGACTATTCCAACGAGCGCGTGTTCCTTGTGTTCATGGCCAAAATGATGGGCGAGGCGTAAGGCGCTTTCGCGGCAGGGTCTGCGTGCGCAGAGAAGAAAAAATTTTTCCGGAGGCGATCCTATGAAACGATCTGCAAAACGCTTTGCTTTGTTCCTTTCGGCGGTTCTGCTGTTTTCCGCGCTGCCGTTTCCGGCCGTGGCTGCGGGCAGCACGCTGAACGTAATGACCGGCACTATGACCGGCAGGTTTTCTCCGTTTTTCAGCGACGTGGCGGCGGATCAGGACGTGTGGGCCATGACGCAGGTCAACCTGCTCTCTCTGGACAGGGAAGGCGCCGTGGTGCTGCGGGGCGCCTCGGGTGAAACCCGGGAGCACAACGGAAAAGCCTATACCTATTACGGTCCCGCCGACGTTGAAGTTACCGAAGAAAACAAAACCCTGACCCTCGATATCCGCTTGCGGAAGGATATTCTTTTTTCCGACGGCCGGCCCCTGACGGCGGACGACGTGATTTTTTCCATGTACGTGCTGGCGGACCCCGCTTACAAAGGCCCCTACGATTTCAGGACGTTGCCGATCGAGGGCTTACTTGCGTATCGTTCCGCTTATACCGAGATCGCCGAAATGATGTATACGGCGAATCGTCTGGGCTACGAAAAAAATAAATACTTCACGGTTGACCAACAGTATACGTTCGAAGCCGCCTTCAGGACCGCGGGGCTGCGGTTGGTGGATGAGATCTGCGATTTTCTTGTGCGCTACGGTTATGCCGCTCCTGATACGCCGGTGAATAAGCTTGCCGCGCTGTGGGGGTATCGCCTGCCTTCCGACGCGGACAAGGAGGCGTTCTGGGGCGCAATCAGCTATGCGTACAAATACGGAAAGCTTTCTGTGCTCGACGAGGCGTCGGTATATACGCCCTTTTCGGAGCTGCTTGACGCCGCGCTGGGAGATCAGGTCGATTTGTGCAGGAAGTTCGTTCCGGTGGGCGATTCCGCAAAAAGCATTTCCGGTATACGCAAGATCGACGATTACACCGTGCGCGTCGTTATGGATCGCATTCAGGCGGACGCCGTGTATCGGCTCTGCATTCCGATCGCGCCGCTGCACTATTACGGCAGCCGTGAAAAGTTCGATCCGAAAAAGAATCTTTTCGGTTTTGAGAAGGGCGATCTGCGCACCGTACGCGCGAAGAACGGATCCCCCATGGGCGCCGGGCCGTATAAATTCGTTTCCTTCCGAAACGGTAAGGCGCTCTTTACCGCAAACGCCGGTTACTACCGCGGCGCGCCGGGCGTCAGGGACGTCTGCTTTTATTCGGGCGGCACGGAAGACCCCGTGAAAGCCGTGCGGTCCGGCAAAGCGGATATCGCCTTTCCGGCGTATACCGCCGGCGATTTTGAGCGGATCCGGAAAATCAACGGCCTTCCCGCGGGCGTAACGGACGTCAGCGGCAAAAATATCGCGGTAAAAACGGTTTACGCGCCGAGCTACGGCTACGTGGGGTTCAGCGCGGAACGGGTAAGGGTCGCCGCCCCGGACGATGCGCGCTCTAAAAACCTGCGGAAGGCGATCGCCACCGTGCTCTCGGTGTTCCGGGAGGAATCGGTACGGTCCTACTATGGCAGCACCGCGAAGGTGATCGAGTATCCTGTTTCCGACGCCTCCTGGGCGGCGCCCCATCCCGGCGACGGTGAGTTTCGCGCCGCTTTTTCCAAAGACGTTGCCGGCAAAGATATCTATACCGAGGGAATGACCCACGATGAACGGGTCGCCGCTGCGCTGAAGGCTTCGCTTGGGTTCTTCAAGGCGGCGGGGTACGTCGTGAAAGGCGGTAAGGTGACCGCCTCACCGCCCGATGGGTCGTGGGCAAATATGGATATTACCATATCGATTCCGGCGGGCGGCGTCGGCGACCATCCTTTATACAAAATGGCGGTGCTTGCTTCCGAAGCGCTGAAAAAGATCGGTTTCGGTTTCCATATAAAAGATACGCGTGATACGTCCCAATTTTTTGATCTGATCGAGCGCGATGAGGTGGATATGTGGTGCGCCGCGTGGAGCACCCCGGCAAATCCCGACCCGTATCAGATATTTTTCTCCGGCGTGGATGGGCATTCGCCCGGCAGCTCCAACGATATGCTGAAAATCAGCGATCCCGCGCTGGATGCGCTGATCCTTCAGGCGAGAGAAACCACCGACGTATCGGTAAGAAAATCGCTGTACCGGCAGTGCCGGGATATCATTGCGGATTGGGCGGTTGAGATCCCCGCCTATCAGCGGATGAACGCCCTCATCTTCAATCCGAAGCGCATTGCGCCCGCCTCCTTCGGCGATATCACCACGTTCTACGGGTGGATCTGCGAGATCGAAACGCTTGCCTTTGCCGACGGCGCTTTCGCGAAACAAAAGGGCGATTGGATCTATGCCGCGCCCGGGCTCACTGCCGAAACGGTTCTTTCCGCCGTAACAAACGGCGCTGAGATCCTCGATCGCGGCGGAAAAGCGCTGAACGCAGGCGATATCGTGGGCTCCGGCATGACGCTGGTCAAGGCCGACGGCAGCCAATGGACTGTGGTTGTCAGGGGCGATAACGACGGCGACGGCAAGATCACCACAAAGGACGCCCGCTATGCGCTGCGCGTGGCGGTGGGACTGGAAACGCCCAACGCCCTGCAGTTCGCCGCCAGTCGCGTTACCAACGGTGAAACGGTCGGCACGGGAGATGCCAGACAGATCCTTCGCGCGGCGATCGGGCTGGAGATCCTTTCCGTTGCGTAAATAAAAAAAGACCGGGGCGCGGTTGGTCGCGATCCCCGGTCTTTCCTTATATAAAAAGCGTCTTGTTTTCGTGAATCACGTGGTCTCCGCGCGATTCAGGCGTCTTTTTCCGAAAACAGCGCCCACACGCCGCCTTCGTGCTGCTTTTCAAAGGCCATGGGCGTTCCCGTTTCGGGGTGGGAAAAGCAGAGCCCGCAGGAAAACAGCGCCACAAACGGGCAGTGGTCCCGCGCGCCGTATTTGCCGTCCCCGAACAGGGGCGTGCCGCGCGAGGCGAACTGCACCCGGATCTGATGCGTGCGCCCGGTGTAGAGCCGCACCCGCACACTGCTGCCCTCGCCCCAGGGCGTTTCGGCGGTGGAAAGCAGCTTATAAGCGAGCCGCGCCTCCTTCACGCCCCTGCGGCGGGAATCCACAACGTAGGTCTTGTTTTTCTTCGCGTCCCTGAACAGCAGGTCCGTGTATTCGCCGGCTTCCTGCGCCGGGCGGCCGTGGATGAGCGCCGCGTATTCCTTTATAAAGCCGCCGTCCGCGATCTGCCGCGACAGGGCCGCCGCCGCTTTCTTCGTTTTTGCGTATACCATCAGCCCGGCAGCGGCGGTATCCAGCCGGTGCACCGTAAAGATCTCCCCGCACCCGGCGGCCTCCCGCAGCAGCGCGGGCATACCCGTTCCGGCCGCTTCCTCGCTGGAAACGCCCGCCGGTTTTACGCATACGATCACGTGAGGATCTTCAAATACGATCTCCATAATTGCTCCGAATCGTTGTTTTTCTTCTATTGTAAGAGAACGCCGCCGCAAAATCAACGGTAAAAATGCGCGGATTGTGTTCAAATTGTGTTATTTATGTTAATCTTTCTTTCCGAAGCATATTTTTCTTGAAAAACTTGCGGGCTTGTGTTATGATTACTATGCATGAAAGTATATACTTTCACAAATTAACAGAAGAGGTGAAAAGAATGCATTACATTGAGATCGGTCAGGATATCGTGGACGCCATCAAGGGCGGCGCGAACGGCAGCAATCAGGATGAAGCGACGGAGATCGTTACTTACATCAATGACTTCGCCGGTTTCTTCTCTAAGCTTGTTGGTACGATCGTTACTTACGTCAAGGAAATCTACAACGCGATCAAAAAATAAGCTTGAATATTTTATTTTTCCGTAAGGAGGTGTAATCCATGGAGGATATCGCGGGCATCATCGCTCAGTTTGCGGACTATCTCTCTAAGCTCATCAGCTACATCAAGGAGATTTTCGACAGCTTCACCAAGAAAGATAAGGCTGATGCGTCGGCTGAATAATTATTTTGTTCTTTGTTTTAATTTTACAGAAAGGAGTACAATGACCACATGAAAGCCATCGCAACTGTAAAGGACAGCGATTATGCGTACATCGATACGTTTATCAATTACCTTGATAAGATCATTACTGTTATCGGCCATCTGTTTGAGGTGATCGGCAACGGCTTTGCAAAGCTGACCGCCGGCACTCAAAAGACCGAAGGCGAAGCATAAGCGCCGAAGCAGTTATTTTCATTTTATTTAACAGATCTGTAAAAAAGACGCCCCGACCGGGGCGTCTTTTTTGACCGGAATCAGGTAAATTTCAGTTTGTGGGGGAGAACAACATCACGGTAGCGCGGCTGACCACAGCCGCTATTGTGCAGAGACGCGGGTATGCGGCGGCGTGCCGACGGATACCCCGGCTCTGTGCAACGTGAGGTAAATTGGTTGAATGAGGCTG
>CAMVBR010000054.1 GCA_947165755.1 uncultured Clostridia bacterium | reverse complement strand
CGTTACCTTTCCGTTATGATCCGCATCGCACGCGGGGCGTTTCTCGGGGGAGATCTTCTCCAGCTCCAGGGCGATCCGGAGTACGGTGCGGGCGTCGCCCACGGTAAGCGCACCGTCGCCGTTCGCGTCGCCGATGGCGGCGTTGGCGGTAAAAGCAAGGCAGAAAAACGAGGCCAGCGCGGCCAATAATACAATGATCTTTTTCATATCGGTTTCCTTTAACGATAGTGTTTTTTCAGTGTGCGGTATTCTTCGTTTGTGATCTCGATGAACCGGCCGTGCTTGAAGCCGTAGGGGAAGGAAAACTCGCTGTCCGCCCGTTTGAAGCGGGTATCGCCCGGCGCGGGAGAGACGTAGGGCACGTAGCCCATTTCCTCTTTGGGGCAGCCGAAGAAATCCAGCATCAGGCACCAGCGGCCGTCCGGCAGCGCAAAGGTGGTGGCGGCTTCATAGGCCCCGGCGTTGGTATAATAGCGCATCACGCGGTCGAAGCCGTCGTCGTGGGTCCACGGGCCGGAAAGGGAGGGCGCGGTCTCGTGCATATTGCCCGAGGGATCGTTGGCGTTTTTATAAAACAGGTGGTAGGTATCGCCCACCTTCACGATATGGGAATCGAGGATCTCGTTCTGTTTATCAAAGAACAGGGCGGGAGCGGTGAAGGTTTTGAAATCCTTCGTGCGGCAGCAGTAGATGCTCATGTGTTCAAAATCCGTTTCGCGCACGGTGGAGCCCCAGTGGATCAGGTATTCCTCCGTTTGCCCGTCGTAGAATACCTCGGGCGCCCAGAGGCAGCCGAAATCGTCCCGCCCGAAATACAGGAGCCGCTGCTCCGAAAAATGCACGAGATCGTCGGTCTCCCAGCAGGCGAGGTATTGCGAGCCGTTGTGGTTGCAGTCCTTCCAATCCACGTTGTGGTTTTCATCCATACGGTAAACGATGCAAAGATCGGTGGCCAATATCACGAAGCCGCCCTCTTTTTTGCGCACGATCTCGATATCGCGCACGCCCCTCGCCCCCATGGACGAGGTAAGCACGGGGCGGCCGCCGTTCAGGGCCTCCCAATGAAAGCCATCCGCCGATACGGCGAAATGCACCTGCTCCCCCTCGGGGCGCAGGGACTCGCGGAAATGAACGCTGAAATATGGCATGGGAACCTCCGGAGTATTTAAGAAATATCAATTGAAAAACAGAAATCAGAAATGAGGAATTCGGAATGGAGCATGGGCACAGTTCGTACCGAATCCAATGCGGCGGACGCTGCCGTCGGCATTTCTCATTTCTCATTCCTCATTCCTCATTCAGGATTCTGATGAACTTCAATAAAACTTACACACGGATTATTCCGTGGGCAGCTCTGAGAGCATGGTTTCTTCCTGCATGGTGACGTCCTCTTTGGCGTAGAAGGAGGTGTATTTCTCCTGATAATAGCTTTCGGGGGTCACGGTCATGCTGCCGTCGGGCGCGTAGGTGATCACGGTGCAGCCGCGCTGCGAGCCCAGCTTATAGATGCCGGGGTAAGCGAGGTAGTCCACGCTGCGGCCGTAGGTGAGGCGCACGCCCTTATATTCGAGCGAAAAGTTGTTGAGGTGGTCGTGGCCGCAGAAGATGCCCTGCGTGGAGCCCAGCTCCTGCACGGTTTCAAACAGGTTATCGTCGCCGATGCCGCAGTATACCACTTTTTTGCCCTCGCCCGCAGCGCCGTAAACGTATTTCACGTTTTCGGTATCCTGAAAACCGTTATCGACGTATTCGTACCACGCGTCCTTGAACTCGGTGAGCGGGATGTGGAAGAACAGGCAGGATTTGAGCATGGGGATCTTATCGAGGCCCATTTTGCCGTAGACCGCCTCGTTTTCTTCCTGATAGGTTTTCAGGGTTTCGGCATACCAATCGATCTGGTTTTGGTGCAGGTTATCGTATTTCCAGAGGATGCCGAGATAATCGCCGCCGGTGTAGGAGTGGCTGTCGAGCACGTAGAGGAGCTGCGAGACCGCGCCCGTGGAATTCTTCAGCGCGATGATCTGGTTGCCGTACCCGTCGATCTCTTCGGGGCCGGATTGGAACAGGCAGTATTTATAATCGTCGGTCTCGTAAAAATCGGCCATTTTTTCACGGCTGAAGTAGCTGTATGCCTCGGTATCGTGGTTGCCGAAAGCGAGCGTCCAGTAAACGCCGAGCTGATCCATGAGCGCGGCAAAGATCTTTGCGGAGGCCTTGTTGTTGAAGGTGCCCGCCTGGAAGGGCACGGGGTAGCCCACGTCGCCGGTGACGATCACAAGATCGGGCTTTTCGGCCGTTACCATGGCCGCCACGGCGTTCAGGGCCATGGCGTCTTTCTTCAGGCACATCCAGCCGCCGCCGATATGCACGTCCGTAAGCTGCAGCACCTTCAGGTCGCGGTCCGCCGTGAAGGTAAAATTACCGTGGGCGTCCTTTTCGGGCACGAGCTGGCTCTCGTATTCCACCTTAGGGAACGAGAGCGCCTTTTTCATATTGGCGCTGTTGCCGATGACGCTGATGAGCGCGGTTACGGCCACGAACAGCACGATCACGCCCAATATACAAAGGATCACCTTGCCGGCTTTGCCCTTTTTCTTCCCTTTGGTTTGGGATGCGGTTTTGGTTTTGGTTTCAGTGCTCATTTGGATTCTCCTTTTTCAATATACAGTATAAGCGAATACCCGTCCGGGCCTTCACCTCGGCCTCCAAAGCCTGCGGATCGAACCCGAGATCGGTAAAAAAGGCGCAGCATTCCGTTTCGTAGCCGAAGCGGCTGTACTGCACGAAGCGGAGCTTTTCCGCCGCCGGAGAGGCGGCGAGGACCTCGTTGACCGCCGCGCGTTTTTCGGCGGGCACGTAGTTTATAAGCGACTGCCCCGCCGAGATCAGCATTCTGACCGCCGGCACGGTGATGGCGATGCTGATAATGAGGCCGAAGAGCGCGTCGAAGCTGAAAGACGCCGATTCGGACAGCAGCAGTGTGAGTACGGTAAAGCAGGTGATAAAAAAATCGAGCAGCGAATCGAAGGCGATCATCTTCAGCACGGGGGAATCGAGACGCCGGTTTTTGCGCCGCAGCAAAAGGAAGAGCCCCAGCTTTACCAGCGCAGTGCCAACCAGCGTCCACAGATACGGCGGCGTATACCACACCGGCGCGGGGTACATGAAGCGCTCGAGCGCCGAATAGGCGAAATAAAGCCCTGTGAATACGATCACGATGGAGATCAGAAACGAGAAAAGCTGCTCGCTTTTCTGCAGCATACGGGCGGTGTTCCGGTCCGCCGCCCGCACGAGGACCGTGAGCACGGCGAAGGTGAGCAGCACCGAGAGGGCGTCGAACAGGTTATTGATCGCGTCCGAAAATATGCTGATGGCGTTAGAGGCAAGGCCGATATAGAGCTTTACCCCGAACAGCAGAAAATTGACGGTAAAAACGGCGGCGCATACGCGCGTGACCGGTCGGGTGTTTTCCATAGCGCCACCTCCATGGGAACAGTATACTATATTCGGGAGGGAAATGCAATCGGAAATTGCAGTTTGTCGCGCCAGAGTTGCGACAGCCGTTCGCCGTTCGCCGTTTGCCGTTCGCATCGAAACCCAATCTTTTCGCATTATGGCGAGTTCTATCTGTGAGCGGCCATTTCCTTGAAATATCAACAATAAATAACCATCAAACAGCAACAAACATTGGTTCGCCTCTTTGCCGAAGGATCAAACGCGAACGTCGAACGGCGAACAGCAAACGGCGCAAATTTCAGTTTAGCGCTGTGCGCTAAACTGAAATTCAATCCTTCATCCACGCGCGGTGCACGCTCACGCCGTAGAGCTTCGGGCTTTCGGTATCGCGGCCGTCGAACCGGACAGAGCCGTCGTTATATAGAACGATCTCGCTTTTGCCGCCGGGCAGAACGACGCCGAAGGTGACCTCGGCGATGTTTTCGTCCGAATAGGTATTGCGGCACCACACGCGCTGCGTGCTGCCGCCCGCCGACACGGTGAAATACCGCTCGATGAGATCCACGTTGTAGGCATGGTAGCCGCCCTCGGCGTTATTGGAATAGGTGAGGGTGACAAAGTAGCTCCCTGCCCCCGGCGCATTTACGGTGAAGCGGGCCTCGCCGCCGTTGCAGGTAATGCCCGTGACCGCGTGGTTTTCGACCTGTGCGCCGCCCGAAAGGGTGAGGGCCTCCGCCGAAAGGGACACCACCGTGTGCTCAGCCTTGGAAAAGGACACGGCGCACCCCGTCCCCTGCCCCGGCAGCACGATCAGGTTCAGCCCCTGCCGCAGATACACGGTTTTGCCGCCGCACACCGCACCGTTCACGGTGAGGGTCTCGGCCTCGGTTTCCACCGTGTACCAGCCGGTTTCGGGCGCAACGGCGAGATAGCCCGTTTGGGCGTCGGTGCAGGCCTCCGCCTCCCTGAGCACGGCGATATGATCGCCGTTTTCGGTTTTGCGCACCAGCATGCTGTCGAGCACGTAGGTGCCGGTATTGTGGGTAAATTCCACGGTGTGGTCGCCCGGGTCCAGCCATGCGGTGACGGTATACTTAGAGGTGTATTCGCTGCGGATGGTGTTGGGCAGGGTGAGCGTTTGCCGCTTGCCGTCGATGCTGAGATCGGCCAGGGCGCTCACCCGGTCGGCGGGGGTGGGGCCGTCGTTGGCCTTGCCGTAGATAAAGCTCAGGTCGTAATTGCCCGTTTCGGGCACGAAAAACTGCAGCAGGACCCCGTCGCCCTCGTGCTCGATGCCGCCCACCATGCCCGCCGTTTCGCCGGTGGTGGCGTAGGCCGAATCGTAGGTGTAGGCGGCGCCCAGCAGCCTGCCGTTTTCAAACTCGTACCGCACGGGGAGAGAGGGATTTTCAACCGTTTCTCCGCGAACGGGCGCGGGGGTGACGGTGATATGGTATACGCTGTTCGGGTCCATATCGGGCAGCTTGACCGTAAGGCTGCCGAAGGGGATGGGCGCATCGTACTCCTTTATGAAGGTGGGGGCGAACACCTTGCCGCCCAGCCCCTCGAAGGAGACGCTCTCCACACGGACGCGCACGGCCCTGCCGAAACGCAGCTTGCCCAGATTTTTGATCTTGATACGGCCCGTATAATCCGCGCCGCCGGCGAGGATACGGATCTCGTTCTTTTCGTCATTCACCGCCCCGAAGGCGTTAAAGTGCTTATAGCGGAGCTGCCGCCTCTCGCGCAGCGCCTTACCGACGTCGGCGTGGAACAGGTCGCGCACGTCCTTCGAGAGCAGGTTTCCCTCCATATCGGCATACCAGCGGTAGAGCCACCAGCAGGCGTTGGGCGAAACGCCGTCCGCCGTGTTATCGCACAGGTTATCCGCCAGCCGCCAGTAGGCGATGTTGCCCCAAACGCCGGTCTCCTCGATCTGCCGGATATAGCGGAACATTTTCGCGGGGTTGCCGCACTCCTCCATCATGCCGTATTCGGTAACGATGATCGGCAGGGCTTCAAGGCCGAGCGCCGCTTCCAGGGTACGGTATTCCGCCTCGTGCAGATCCAACTGCTCCGAGGAAAGCTCCCCCAGCTCGTGCCAGATCATCACGTCCGGCAGGCAGTCGTTTTCTTTGCAGTAAGAGAGAAACTGATATTCCTTGCTTCGGTTATATTCATAGTAGCCGGGGCCGCCCAGCTTCGCCTCCGGCGCGATCGAGCGCACGAGCGCGGCGGTCTGCTTCCAGGCGGAAAAAAAATTGTCGCGCCCCGCGTCGTCGAAGGCGGCGTACTCGCCGTCCTCCATCCACGTGCCGAACCACACGCCGTTATCGCACTCGTTAAAAAGGCAGTAAACAAGCCTGTCCGCGTAATCCGTTTTTTGCAGCGCCGTCACCTTTTCGCGCACCTTCGGAAAGAAATCCTCGGTGAGATAGCGCTGCCAGTCGTAGGTCCCGGCGCGGCGGGCGTCGTAAATGGCGTCGTTATCGTAATACCACGTGGAATAGGCGTCCTGCAGATACACCACGATATAGTCGCAGGCGTCGAGGTTGTTCGCCACGTGGTCCACGTCCCCGATGGGGTGCTGCAGCCCGCCGATCACCTTCTGCGAAACGCTGGAGATATCAAGGCTTTGCGCCATAAGCGCGTCGGGCACGTTTTCCTCGGCAAGGCCGTAGAGATAGCCCGAGGCGCGGGAGGACACCTCCGCCCCCGGGGCAGCGGCGTCGAAGACCACAGTGGGCTGAAAGCCGTATTGCAGAGAGGCGAAAAAGAAACTGAACAAAAGCCCGAGGGCAGAGAATATTTTCATAAAAATCGCCATGCGATTCAGAATTCGCACAAAGTGGGATGAAAAACCGCACTTCTATACCCGAATCGCTCCTTTCTTCTGATTTTTCACACGAACATCCTCATTTCTGCGGGATACGCAGCACGGTGACGCTGTATGCGGGCACTGTGTAGTTGAAGGAAGCGGAAAGCCCGGAAAGGGTAAAGGCGGCAATGCCGAGATTCTGCGCCGGGTCGCCGAAGGCGTTTTCAAAATCGGGGCTCTCCCCTGCCAGCTGCTGTACGGCGGCTTCGGCAAAGGGCGCGGCGTTCTCCGCATTAACGGCGAAGGTGCGGGCGGCATCGGTGACGTTTACGAGCTTTACGATGATATCGCCGCTGTCGTCTTTGCTCACCACCTGATAGGCCTCGGCCTCGGCGGGGAAACCGGTATCGTAATCGATAAGCAGTTCGCCGTCGATATAGCACTGTACCCGCGTGCCGCGCACGGTGACCTTCAGCGCGTAAACGCGGCCGGTTTCCACGGTGAAGGGCTTTGCGGTTTTCAGGAGCTGCCCGGTTTTGCCCTCGGGGGTGACGCGCTGCAGGCAGGAAACCGTATTCTGCCAGCCGCCGATATTCCAGAACCAGTTATCGGTTTCGCTCTGCACGGCGAAGGGGATCAGAAAGCCCTCTTCCCCGGCGAGCTTTTCGGCCTCGATCGTATAGGTGTAGTTCGTCATACCGTTATCGACGCCGTAATAGGCGACGTCGCCGATATCGCTGTAATTCATATCCGTGCCCTCGTGGAAGAGACGGCCCTGTTTGATTTTGAATTTGCCGCCGTTCGGGTTCTGCCAGTTCCAGCGGAAGTTCGGCAGGGTGAACGAATCGCTGAGCAGCGTTTCGCCGGTATCGTTATCCACCACCTTCAGGTGATCGAAGGCGGCCTCGGTATACCAGGTACCCACGCCCACGCGCCCCTTGAGCGGGGGCTGCGGCACGGCGGCCCCCGCAAGGCTGCTTTCGAGCAGAACGCTGCCCTGATTGTTGGAGAACAGCTTTTGCACGTAATAGTTCACCGAGGGCGTGACGCCCGCGTTATTGAACCAGATGAGATTCGGCCGCCAGTGGGAGGCGGTATTGGAGGCGAACAGGGGCGCGTAGGCCGCCATGCGCACGATATCGCCGTTGCGCTCCAGCCCCGTCATATAGACGGCCTCGGCCAAAGCGGCCCTTACCGTATTGGAGCGGGCGGCGTATTCGCCGAGGAACACGGGAATGGCGCCGCCGTATACCGTATCGGTCATTTCGGCCACGGCGCGGCGGTAGTTTGTTTCATCGTAATAATCCGCGTTTTGCAGGAACCATTCGGGGGACTGATAATAGTGCTCGTCGATGGCCCCGGCAAAGGAAAGCGTATCTGCGGCGTTCCCGAGCTGCGCGGCGGCGTATTCGTAGGCCTTTTTGTGGTTGCCGCCGTTGAGCGCGTCGGACGCGCCTGCGGAATAGATGAGCGTAATGCCCTCGTACTTCGCGGGATCTTCGGCCTTCGCCTCGTTGAAGGCGTCCAGAAAGGCCTGATAGCGCTCGAAGTATTCCTCACCCTCGTTCTCGTTGCCGATGGCGATAAAGGGCAGCGCGAAGGGCTCGGGGTGCCCCATTTCGATGCGGGCCTTGCCCCACGGGGTGGTTTCATCGCCCCGGCAGAAGTCCACGAGATCCAGCATATCCTGCTTGAACATGGCGAAATCGGCGCTTGCCATATCCTCGCCGTGCATGCCGCGCATCTGGCAGTAGAGGCCGCAGTTGAGCACAGGCACGCCCACCGCGCCGATATCCTCGGCCAGCAGGAAATATTCGTAAAAGCCCAGGCCGTAGGTCATGAAGCAGGGCCACGGGTCGTCCGCGGCGGAATGGTCCGTCCAGATATTCTCGCCCTGCCTGCGGGCGGCCACGTCGCCGTAAACGCCGTTGAATACGAAGGGCAGGCCGTTTTCATCCTGCCCCACGGAATCCTTCCAGCGGTAGGCGGTGGGGATATTATAGCCCTCGATGACGCACCCGCCGGGGAAACGCAGGAATTTGGGCTGCAGATCCTCCAGCGCTTCGGCAAGATCCTTGCGCAGGCCGTTGGCGCGGTTTTTATAGGTATCGTGCGGGAACAGCGAGAGCATATCGAGGCACACGCTGCCCTTGCCGATGAGCGCCTGCAAACGGACGTTTTCGGCAGCCGCAAGAGAGGAACGCAGCGCGAGGGTGTATTTTTGCCACGTATCCGTTACGGCGGGGATCACGCCCTCGGCGGCAACGGTATCGCCGGCCATCAGCCGCACCGTGACGGGGCCCGTATGATCCGCCGCTTTGGCGTACACCGAGAAATCATAGTCCTTCGCCTCGATGCACATGCCCTCCATAAAGCCGATGTTTTCCACGCCCGCGAGGTCGGCAGCGGGGTTCGTGAGAAGGAGATAATTGGTATTGTTGCGGTTCAGGCCACCCGCAGCGTCGTTCAGCTTTACATTGAGCGAAGCGCCGTTCACGGCGTTGTAGTGGTAGAGCTGGTCCCCCGCCGCAAGAGAGGTGAACTCGAAGGAGCGATTGGCCACCATTTCGGCGTAAAGGCCGCCGTCCGCCGCGAAATTGATATCCTCGAAAAAGATGCCGAACAGCAGGTCGCTGATATCGTGCACAGCGTTTTCCGCGTTCAGCGAGAGGACGTAATCGGCGGCTTCTTCATCGTAGACGCCCACGGTGTTGGCCTCGGGCCGCGTCGGCGCGGGCTCCACGGGCGCATTGACGCCGAAAACGGACGTGAAGAAGGCAAGCACGCCCGCGATCACACGGCGAAAAAAGGATACGATTGCGTATTTCATGGCGAAGGGCTCCTTTTGATTTCGTTAAATTTATTATACATAATCGGATCAGGGTTGTCAAATTGATCTTGTATTTTTCGATTGTATGTAATATAATATAGTTTGAACTATTATTCTCTCAACGGAGGTATTTCCCATGAGCAAGATCATAAGCGCGCTGATGTCGGTATTATTGCTGCTGCAGACGGCGTTCCCCGCCATGCTCGGCGCGAAGACTCCGGCGGACGTACCCGAGGCGCCCGATATGACGAGCGTTGCGGATTATATGAACTACGTGCAGGAATACGGCGCGCCCGCGCTGGACACCGCCACCTTTCTGAAAACGCTGAGGCCCCTGCGGGTGCTGCGTCTCGGGCTGACAGGCCGCCTGTTTTCGGGCGAGACCGACGGCAGCACCGAGATCACGCTGGACGAGGACCTGACCCGCATGACCGACTATATTCTGGAGAACACGGGGCTGGATATCGCGGTATTTCTGGACGCCATGCCCAACTTCGGCACCCCTTTGGGGGCGCTGGCGACCGAAGCGCTGCATATCGATACCGTGGCCCTGCGACAGAAGATCCTGAGCACGGCCGATAAAGCCCGCGCCGAGGGCAGCAACGGCATTTCGAGCCTGCTTTACATTTTCGCCATGTTCTTTACCGTGGCCGAAAAAATAGAGATCTACGGCGTGCGCCGCGAGGAAAACCCGGATGAGATCACCGTTTTGATGGACGTGACCTACCGCGACGGCAACACCGAGACCGTGGACCCGGATATCATTGTGAATACCAAAACCGGCCACGCCTACAACCTCTACGGCACCGGCCTTGCGGGCAGCGGCTTCGAGGTGGATATTTTCGATTTGACCGTATACACCGTGGTGAACAGCTGGCAGCGCAAATTCGGCTTCGGCCTGCTTTACGACGCAATCTCCGCCACCAACCCCGCCTTCAACTACGTGACCCGCCGCTTCAAATTCGATTACGCGGGCAAAGAGTGGATGCTGCAGATCTGGAAGGGCAACTACGCGCTGGTGACCAACGGCGGCGAGATCGGCATCTACAACCGCGCGCCCGGCAGCAAGGGCGGCTTTTATCAGGCCGCGGGCGATGACGAGATGCTCACCTTTACCATGGACGTTTACCACGGCGATACGCTGCTGGTATCGAAGGGCCCCGTTTCCCACTGGTGGCTGACCGCCTTCAAGATGAGCCCCACCCTGTATCTGCCCGATACGCTCACCATGCATTTCAGCGTGACGGTGAAGGACGAAGCGCAGTTAAAAGCCCTGACCGCCGCCATCGACGCCGAGGCCGCCCACGACGTGGCCTACACCGTGGACGGGCTGACCGTGAACGCCGTCTGGTAAATCAGTCGTCAGCAGTCAGACGGCAGCAGTTAGAAATAGAAATCGGTTTACCCCAACGGAAACGAGAGGTAAACCGTTTTTTTTGGTTGTTTTTGGAAAAATTGCAGTTTATAGGGATGTTCGCTGCGCTCACGGGAGGGTGCACCTTCGGTG
>CAMVBR010000053.1 GCA_947165755.1 uncultured Clostridia bacterium | reverse complement strand
TGATGCGGGCGGCTTCTTCTTTGGCCTCTTCCTCCCAATCCGCGTCGTATACCACGCGCTCGCCGCTTTCGCCGACGCCGCGGGTGGGATAGCGCACGCCGCCGTCCACGGTAAACTCGGGACGGGGCGTATCCTGTGATTCGCGCGCCACAGCTCCTCTTACGCTGGGCGCGATCTTGCGGGAGATATTGTCTTCCACCTTTTTGCCGGCCGCGATCGCGGCGTCGGCTTCGGCGCCGTAATCCCTGTGGGGAAACGCGCCGCCGTCTCTGCCGGTGGCCTCCTCCGTGGTGGAAGCGGCGCTCTTTGCGTCGTATTTTGAAAACATACGGTGATATCCGGGGCTGTAGCTGCCGTCGCCGCCGATGATCTCACTCAGGATATCATCCACGTTGGCAGCGGCGCCCGTGCTTACGGAATCCCGCAGCGCGTCGGCAGCCTGATCGATATCGTCTCTGTTCGGCATAGATAAGCTCCTCTGAAATTAAAATTCGTTGAATACCGGTACGGTGGCGTAGGGGTTTGTCAGTCCGTTCTGCGTATACCAGAGCTGCGGCATCCGGCGCGCCTCGTTCTGATAGGCGTTATCCACGTTCACCGCAAGCACCTCGCCGGGACGGGCCAGCCTTGCCACCACCACGCAGCGCGCGTCCACGTAATCGGGCTTGTTCATCATATACGTGCAGGTGGAGAGGCACAACAGCTTATCGGTGGGAAGGATATCCACGTCCGGGTTGATAAAAAAGCTGCGGCTCAGGATCTCGCCCGTGAAGGCAGGCATTTTCTCTTCGGTGATGTACGGATCCCAATAGTAAAACACGTGGCCGTTGTCGTCCTTGGGTTCCACGTTGGAAACGAAGCAGGCGAAGATCTTCCACGTGTAGTCGTTATAAAGCGTATCCATCTGAATCACGGGGTGCGCTTTATAATACGCCACGTCCATATACTCCTCCAGCTCGGCGAAAATGCGCTCGTCCGTGGTAAGGTGGTGGCCGTAAAGAATGGTCACGCGGGAAAGGGAGCCGCTGTCGATACCCACGGTATTGCGGTAGTCCATCCAGATCGAGCCGCGGTGGTCCTCCTGCAGATAGAAGTTGGCGCGGTTGTATTTTTCGTTGTCGTCGGTATGCATCACGGGGAAATCGATGCCGGTGCCGTCGATGCGGATCCAGCCGATGGTATCCTGGTTCACGGAATAGATGGGACGGAACTTTTCCCGGAGCCCCTCGGGGAATTTCACGCCCTTATAGGCGGGGGAAAGCGCCGGAGACATGGCCGACTCCACCTGATAGCACACCTCTTCGGGCGTGGCGTCTTCGGGCTTCAGGGTTTCGTAATCGTTCCAGTTGTGGGTGGAGTGCAGCCACCAGGCAATAAACACGAGCACCGCGATATTGAGCACGGCCATTACGGAAATATAGATTTTATCGCCCTTCGTGCCCTGATTTTTCTGTTTTTTCTCCAGCTCCCGCTGTTCCTCAGCGGAAGTATCGAGACCGTCGAGATACGCCTCGTTTTCGGGCGCGTCGGCGGGCATGGTTTGAGTTTCGCGCATGTAGAATTGACCTCTGTTTCTTTTGCGCCGTTTTCGGCGCCGCGGACTGTATACTTCGCCATACTAAAATAATACGAGCTTATATTATCATAAAACCGGCGATAACACAAGAGGTAATTATAACGAAGATAGGATAAAAAATACTGAAATATTTTTTACAATGTGTCTTTACTATAATTAAAAAAACTGTTATAATACATCAAGAGTATATCCGGCCCGCGGCGGGCAAAAAAGGGAGGGAAACACATGCGGTCGGCACCGAAGAAAAAAGCATTTCCGGCGATCGCGTGCACGGTTCTCTCTTTTCTTCTGCTGCTTACGGCCTGCGCCCCCCGGAGCGCCGCCGTTTCAGGCACGTCCTTTGCCATGGGCAGCCTGATCACAGCCAACGTGTATACGGACGAAGCGACGGCGGCTACGATCACCGGCGCGGTTTTCAAAGAGATCGCCGCGCTGGACGGGCGCATTTCCGCCACGGCAGAGGATTCCGAGATCGCCGCACTCAACCGGGGCGAAACCGTAACGCTCTCGCCCGATACGCTTGAAATGCTGCGCGATACGCTCTCGCTCGGCGATTCCCTCGGCGGGCAGATGGATATCACCCTCGGGGCGGTGACCTCCCTGTGGGGTTTCAGCTCCGATGAACCGCGCGTACCGGCGCCGGATGAGATCGAAACCGCCCTCGCCACCCGCGGGGCGGACAAGATCGTATTTGAGGGCGACCGCGTGACGCTGGCCCCCGGGCAGCAGCTCGATTTCGGCGCCGTGGGCAAGGGCGAGGCCTGCGATATTGCCAGAACCGTGCTGGATACCTCCTTTACGGTGCCCGCAGTGTTCTCGGTGGGCGGCACGGTGCTGCTCTACGGCCAGAAAACCGACGGCCCGTGGAGCGTGGGGGTGCGCGATCCCTTCGGCGGCGCGAACGATTACTGCGCCGTATATACCTTTACGCCCGAAGACGGCGGCGATTTCTGCGTGGTATCCACCTCGGGCAGCTATGAAAAAAGCTTTACCGAAAACGGA
The DNA here is from genome assembly GCA_947165755.1 of uncultured Clostridia bacterium. Taxonomy (GTDB): domain Bacteria; phylum Bacillota; class Clostridia; order Oscillospirales; family Acutalibacteraceae; genus RUG806. Next base: position 8,149 of record CAMVBR010000053.1, on the reverse strand, counting down.
AAGACCTATCACCATATCATCGACCCCGCAACGGGCTTTCCCGTGGAAACGGCGCTGGTTTCCGTTACGGCCGTCAGCTATATCGGCAGATGGAGCGACGCGCTCTCCACCGCCCTGTTCGTGAACGGGCTCAACGACGTTTCCCTCGGCTGGATCGACGAATACCTGATCGGGGCGGCGTTCATCTTCGCCGACGGCGGCGTTTGGGTGAGCGACGGTATCAGAGACGGCTTCCGTCTGGAAAACACAGACAGTTTTCATTTTATCGAATATGAGCCGTAAACGATTTTTCAAAAAATGGGATCTGGCCATCATTGCCGCGCTGCTGCTGGCGGCGGCCGCGCTGTTTCTGCTGCGCGGGGGCGGCGGCGACACCACCGCCGTGATCGCGGTGAATGGGGAAACGCTGTATGAGATCGATCTGAAAAGCGTGGAGGAACCCTATACCTTGACGCTGGAGAACGGCGTTTCGATTGGGGTCGCCCCCGGGGAGATCCGCTTTTTTGCATCCGATTGCCCGGGGCAGGACTGCGTGCGCTGCGGGGCGCTCACTAAGGCCGGGCAGGCTGCTGTCTGCGTGCCGAACCAAACGCTGATCGCGCTGCGGGGCGCGCCGGACAAACGCGCGCCGGACGCCGTAAGCTACTGACGCCATGAACAAACATACGAATGAAAAAATCTCCCCCGCGAAAAGGGCCGCCCTCGTGGGCATGCTGGCTGCGGTGACGCTGGCGCTCTCATTCATAGAGCGGCTGCTGTGCGCTTCCCTGCCGCTGCCGCCGGGGGTAAGGCCGGGCATATCGAATATTGCGGTCATGTTTGCCGCCGTGGCGCTGGGGCTGCCCTTCGCCATGGGCATTATCGTGATCAAGGCGGGCTTTGTATTTCTGATCTCCGGCGCTTACGCCGGTATCATATCGCTGAGCGGTGGCGTGCTCAGCGCGCTGGGCTTTTGGGCGCTGCGCCGCTTTTGCGGCAAAAAGCTCTCCTACACCGGTATTTCCGTAGTGAGCGCCGTGCTGCACAACGCGGGGCAGCTGGCGGCGGCTTCGCTGCTGGTGGGCAGCGCGCTCTACCTGTGGATGGCCCCGGTGCTGCTTTTATCCGGCGTAGTCTTCGGGCTCGTGACCGGGCTCACGCTGAACGCCGTGCTGCCTTCGTTATTAAAAATATTACCACACATACGAAAATCCGAAACATCTGAAAATGGAGGAAGATAACTTATGGGCAATTACCGACCGGACGCCATATTGAAGGCGGTCAAAAAAGGCCGCGGCGGCGTCTTCGTATCCCATCACAAGCTCACGGCAGATATGGAGACCGTGAGGATGCCCGCCCCCGAGCGGGTGGTGCTGCCGATGCTGCAGCATATCGGCGCGCCCTGCACCCCCACCGTAAAAAAAGGCGATACGGTGAGCGTGGGGCAGGTGATCGGCGACAGCGACAAGTTTCTGAGCGTGCCCATCCACGCGTCCGTTTCCGGCACCGTGGAGAGCATCGCGGACGTAAAGCTCGCCAACGGCACCATGGCCCCCGCCGTGACCATCGTGAGCGACGGCGAGATGCGGCTGTGCGAAGACCTGACCCCGCCGCACGTGGAGACCAAGGAGGATCTTGTGAAGGCGGTGCGCGCTTCGGGCCTTGTAGGCCTCGGCGGCGCGGGATTTCCCTCCTTCGTGAAGATCACGGTATCGCCCGATAAGCCCATCGATACGCTGGTGGTGAACGCCGCCGAATGCGAGCCCTACATCACCGTGGACTACCGCGAGTGCCTTGAAAATTCATGGAACATCATGAACGGCGTATATACCCTTTCGGAGCTGCTGGGGCTCAAGCGCGTGGTGATTGCCGTGGAGGATAACAAGCCCGAGGCCATCAAGATACTGAAAAACATTGCGGATCAGGATATCGACAAGGGCAACATCGTGCGGCTGATGACGCTGAAATCCCGCTACCCCCAGGGCGCGGAAAAGATGATGGTGCTCTCCGCCACCGGGCGTGAGGTGCCCGCGGGCAAGCTGCCCGCCGACGTGGGCTGCATCGTGATGAACGTGGGCAGCGTGGCGTTCGTCGCCCGTTACCTTGCCACCGGCAAGCCGCTGGTGAGCCGCACCGTGACCGTGAGCGGCGACTGCATCAAAAACCCCATGAACATCCGCGTGCCCATCGGCACCAGCATGAAGGATATCATCGATTTCTGCGGCGGCTTTACCGCCGAACCGGCGAAGATCCTCTCCGGCGGCCCCATGATGGGCACGGCCATCACGGACCTGAACGTGCCGCTGCTCAAGAGCAACAACGCGGTGCTGGCCTTTACGAAAAAGAGCGCGGGCCTCAAAAAAGAGACCCAGTGCATCCACTGCGGCCGCTGCCACGCCGCCTGCCCCATGGGCCTGATGCCCACCAACATTGAGAAATACGCGCTGCTGAAGGACGCCGAAACCCTGACGAAGATGGGCACCATGGTTTGCATGGAGTGCGGCAGCTGCGCCTATTCCTGCCCCGGCGGCAAGCCGCTGGTGCAGTATATGAGACTTGCGAAATCCGTGATCAGAGAGGCGGCGAAGAAATAATGGAAGAGAAAAAGCTGTTGATCGTAAGCGCGTCCCCGCATACCAAGGCCCCTGCCACCACGCGGAGCATCATGCTGGACGTGATCATTGCGCTGCTGCCCGCGGGCATTGCCGGCGTTGCCATTTTCGGCTTGCGCGCGCTGGCCGTGATCGCCGTATGCGTGGCAAGCTGCGTGCTGTTTGAGTTTTTGAGCGGCAAGGTGATGAAGCGCCCCCTTTCCATCGGCGACCTGAGCGCCGTAGTCACCGGCCTGCTGCTGGCCTATAACCTGCCCGTGACCGTACCGCTGTGGATGTGCGTGATCGGTGCGTTCGTGGCCATTGTGATCGTGAAGATGCTGTTCGGCGGCATCGGCCAGAATTTTGCCAACCCCGCCATCACCGCGCGCATCGTGCTGCTGGTGAGCTTTGCCGGGGCCATGACCAACTTTACCGCGCCCAAAGCCCTGGACGCCGTGACCACCGCCACGCCCCTTGCCGCCCTCGGCGGCATCGACCGCGCGGGCGATATTCCGGCGCAGCTGGCGGCTTCCGACCTGCCGGATCTGCTGAAAATGCTTTTCGGCGTGCGGGGCGGCTGCATCGGCGAGGTTTGCGCCGCGGCGCTGCTGCTGGGCGGCATTTATCTGCTGATCCGCCGCGTGATCAGCTTCGTGATCCCGGTGAGCTTCATCGGCACCGTGGCCGTGCTCATGTTCATTCTTTCCCGCGGCAGCGTGACCTACACGCTGTATGAGCTCCTCGGCGGCGGCCTGCTGCTGGGCGCCATTTTCATGGCGACGGACTATTCCACCACCCCCATCAACACGCTGGGCAAGCTGGTATTCGGCATCGGCTGCGGCCTTGTGACCACGGTGATCCGCCTTTACTGCGCGCTGCCCGAGGGCGTTTCCTACTCCATTCTGCTGATGAACGTGCTCGCCCCCACCATTGAGCACTTCACCGCGCCGAAGTATTTCGGTTACGTAAAACAAAAGAAAGAAAAGAAAGCGAAAAAAGAAAAGGAGGCCGCCGCGGTATGACGAAGAAAGACGTACTTGCGATTGTGAAAACCGCGATCTCTCTGTTTCTGATCTGCGCCGTGGCCGCAGGGGCCGTGGCCGCGGTGAACGCCGTTACGAAGGACACCATTTCCGCCAACAGCGCTGCCGCCGCCAACGAGGCCAAAAGCGCCGTGCTGCCCGAGGCCGCGTCCTTTGAGGACGTAACGCTCTCCGACGGCGCCGTGGGCTGCCTCGGCAAAGCCGCCGACGGCAGCGTTGCGGGCTACGTATTCACCACCGCCGCTTCCGGCTACGGCGGCAAAATCGACGTGATGACAGGCTTTTCCGCCGACGGGGCCGTAACGGGCGTGGCGATCCTCTCCATTGAGGAGACCCCGGGCCTCGGCATGAACGCCAAGCGCGATTCCTTTTTGAGCCAATTCACCGGCACGAACGGCGAGCTGACCGTGATCAAGAACGCCGCGCCGGGCGAAAACGAGATATTGGCGCTCACCAGCGCCACCATCACCTCCCGCGCCATGGTCAAGACCGTGAACGCCGCGAGGGCGTATTATACCGAAGTTTCGGGAAAGGGGGAATGAGCCGTGGCTGAAAAGAAAAAGATAAACTACGGCAAAGAATTTGCCAAGGGCATACTCAAGGAAAATCCCGTGCTGCGGCTGGTGCTGGGCACCTGCCCCACCCTTGCCACCTCCACGAGCGTGGTAAACGGCGTGGGCATGGGCATTGCCGCCACCATCGTGCTGGTGTGCTCCAACGTGGCCATCTCCGCGCTGCGCAAGGTGATCCCGGCCAAGGCGCGCATCCCCGCCTACATCGTGATCATCGCCTCCTTCGTGACCATGGTGCAGATGCTCGTGAAGGCCTTCGTTCCCGCGCTGGACGAGAGCCTCGGCGTGTTCCTGCCGCTGATCGTGGTAAACTGCATCATCCTCGGCCGCGCGGAGGCCTTCGCCGGCAAGAACCCGGTGCTTGCCAGCGCCGTGGACGGCCTCGGCATGGGCATCGGCTTCACCGCAGCCCTGTTCTGCATGGGCACCGTGCGCGAGATTTTGGGCGCGGGCACCTTCCTTTCCGGCATCGATACCATGATCGGCGCGTTCGTGGACCTGAAGGGCTTTACCGGCTTCGATTTTACCGGCGCGCTGGATAAGATCGGCCTTGCGCCGATGACGCTGTTCGTACTGCCCGCCGGCGGCTTCTTCGTATTCGGCGTGCTGATGGCCTGCGTCAATAAGATCGCCGAGGGCAAAGGCCTGAAGAAAGCCGCCAACACCGGCTGCGAGGGCTGCCCCCTCGCCGCCGCCTGCGGCAAACGCAAGGGAGAGGAGTGTGACGCCGAATGAAATTCTACATCGCCCTGCTCATTATGGGCATTTTAACGCAGAACTTCGTGCTTTCCAAGTTTTTGGGCATCTGCCCGTTTTTAGGCGTTTCCAAAAAGCTGAACACCGCCGTGGGCATGAGCGCCGCCGTGATCTTCGTGATGCTGCTGGCCACCGCCGCCACCTACCCGCTGAACATACTGCTTGAGAAAAACGGGCTCGACTACCTGCAGACCATCGTGTTCATCCTCGTGATCGCCGCGCTGGTGCAGATCGTGGAAATCGTGATGAAGAAATACATCAAGCCCCTGTATAACGCGCTGGGCATCTACCTGCCCCTGATCACCACCAACTGCGCGGTGCTGGGCGTGGTGATCCTGAATATCGACAACATCACCGAATACGCAGCCTACGGCTACGGCTTCGGCCACGCCATGATGAACTCCTTCGCCGCCGGCGCGGGCTTCATGCTCGCCATGGTGATCTTCGCGGGGGTGCGCTCCCGGCTGGAGACCGCCGACGTGCCGAAATTCATGCAGGGCCTGCCCATCACGCTGGTGGCGGCTTCCATCGTATCGCTGAGCTTTCTGGGCTTTTCCGGCCTTGTGGAAGGCCTCGGGCTGCTGGGCTGAGGAGGAAACGAGATGAATCCGATCTTACTTGCTGTAATCATTGTGGCGGGCATCGGCATTCTTGCCGGCGCGCTGCTGGCCGTGCTCTCCAAGATCATGGCCGTGCCCGTGGATGAAAAAGCCGCCGCGCTGGAGGAGGTCCTGCCCGGCGCAAACTGCGGCGCCTGCGGCTTTTCGGGCTGCTCCGGCTACGCGGCCGCCCTTTCCGGCGGCAAAACTGCCAACACCGGCCTGTGCGCCCCCGGCGGCAACGAGGTTTCCGCCAAGATCGCCTCGATCATGGGGCTGGCCGCCGAAAACATCGAGCCCATGACCGCCGTGGTCTTCTGCCAGGGCAACAGCGACAACGCCAACAAAAAGATGATCTATTCCGGCGTGCCGAGCTGCAAAATGGCCACCCAGCTCTTCGGCGGCGAAAAAGAGTGCATCTACGGCTGCGTGGGCCTCGGCGACTGCGCCCGTGAATGCCCCTACGACGCCATCATGCTTTGCGACGGCGTTGCCGTGGTGAATCCCGATCTGTGCCGCGCCTGCAAGCGCTGCGTGAACACCTGCCCGAAGAAGATCATCGGGCTGGTGCCGAAATCCCAGATGAGCGCCGCCGTGCTCTGCAAAAACCACGATAAGGGCACGCTCACCCGCAAGGAGTGCAAGGCCGGCTGCATCGGCTGCACCAAGTGCGTAAAGGCCTGCCCGAACGGGGCCGTAAGCATGGATAACAACGTGGCCGTGGTGGACTTTAACAAGTGCACCGCCTGCGGCGCCTGCGTGGAGGGCTGCCCCACCAAAGCCATTGAGCTGCTGCATCTGCAATACCAGTAAATTGGAATTTATCGCTCGATGCGATAAATTCCAAAGTGAAGTACGCCTTACGGCGAGTGAAGTGTTCGCTTTCGCGAACGTGAAGTATTTTGCTTCGCAAAAAATGAAGTGTTCCGCCTGCGGCGAAACGAAAAGGAAAACGCTGCGCGTTTTGATTATTATATATATTGCCGGCCGCAGGCCCCTTCACTTGCCGCGCGCAGCGGCATACATCACGTGGCGCAGCCACACATCATTTGCGTCAGCAAACATCACATTGCGCAGCAATACATCACTTTCAGTTTGTGGAGCGTAGAGCCCCACAAACTGAAATTTGAAGCAATTCCCCATTGAAGAAAAAGGGAGGATCAAAAAAATGAAACCTTTTATGGACGAGCGTTTTCTGCTCACCACGCCCACCGCCGAGCGGCTGTTTGCCGCCTGTAAGGACGCGCCGATCTTCGATTGGCACTGTCACCTCTCGCCCAAAGAGATCTACGAAAACAAGACCCCGCGCGATATCACCGAGCTGTGGCTCGGCGGCGACCACTACAAGTGGCGCGCCATGCGCGGCTGCGGCGTACCGGAGGAATATATCACCGGCAACGCCTCACCCTACGAAAAATTCAAAAAGTGGGCGGCCTGCATGCCGAAATTCATCGGCAACCCGCTCTACCACTGGACCCATCTGGAGTTGCAGCGCTACTTCGGCATCACCGAAACGCTGAGCGAAAAAACGGCCGACGCCATCTGGCAAAAGGCCAACGCCATGATCGCCGCCGGCGGCTTTACGCCCCGCGAGCTGATCGAAAAATCAAACGTATTCTGCGTTTGCACCACCGACGACCCCGCCGACACGCTGGAGTACCACGCGCTGATCGCCGCCGACGACAGCTTTCGGGTGCAGGTGCGGCCGGCCTTTCGCCCCGATAAGGCGCTGGCGATCACCGCCCCCACCTTCCTGCCGTGGCTGAGGCAGCTCGAGGCCGTGTGCGGCAAGGAGATCCGCTCCTTTGCCGCGCTGAAGGAGGCCCTGCTGGAACGCATCGTTTTCTTCGAGAAAATGGGCTGCCGCGCCACCGACCACGCCTTTAACCCCGTTCCCTTCAAACGCATGACGGACGCGGAAACAGAGGTCGTTTTCACCAAAGCGCTGGCAGGCATACCGCTCTCTAAGGGCGAGGCGGAGGGCTACCAGACCGAGCTGCTGCGTTTCCTTGCCGCGGCGTATAAAAAGCGCGGCTGGGCCATGGAGCTGCACATGGGCGCCATGCGCAACAACAACCGCCGTATGTTTGAAGCCCTCGGCCCCGATACGGGCTATGATTCCATCGCCGACGACCAGATGGCCCATAAGCTGAGCCGCCTGCTGGATTCCCTCGATTACGAGGGCAACCTGCCCAAAACCATTCTGTTCACCCTGAACCCCAAGGATAACTACGTGCTGGGCGCCATGCTCGGCAACTTCCAGAGCGACGAGGCCGCAAGCAAGATCCAGTTCGGCACCGCCTGGTGGTTCAACGACAATATCGACGGCATGCGTCAGCAGATCCGTGCCTTCGCCAATTTGGGCGTGCTCGCCAATTTCATCGGTATGATCACCGATTCCCGCTCCTTCCTCTCCTACCCGCGGCACGAATACTTCCGCCGCATTTTGTGCGAATATATCGGCAACCTTGTGGAAAACGGCGAATACCCCGCCGATTTCGACGTGCTGGAGGCCGCCGTGCGCGATATCGCATTCAACAACGCGAAAAAATATTTCGGGATCTGAGGCTTTTTTAAGGTGAAATTCACTTGTTCCGCATACAATG
>CAMVBR010000052.1 GCA_947165755.1 uncultured Clostridia bacterium | reverse complement strand
TTCTCATTCCTCACTCCTCATTCCTCATTCCTCATTCACGCTGACCACTGGCCACTGGCCACTGACCACTGACTACTGACGTCTGACTACTGACTACTGACTACTGACAACTGACCATGTTTTTGAACGCCGGAACGGATGAAATAAGAAAAAAGAATATCATCGGCATATTCGATCTGGATACGTCGACCGTGTCGAAAAAGACCCGCGATTTTCTGGCCCGCGCCGAAAAGGAGGGCCGGGTGACGCTGCTCACCTGCGATTTGCCCCGGTCCTTCATCGTTACGCTGGAAAACGGGGAACAGAGAGTATATCTTTGTTCTTATTCCACCGCCACGCTGCTGGAAAGAGCAAATTCGGTTTACTGATAAAAATCTTGCAACTTGCAACTTACAACTTGCAATTCAAAAAAATTGCAGCTCCTCACTTGCAAAGCTGAACTGGAGGTATAACTTTGGACGAAGAAAAGAAAGACGTTTTCGAGGAAGAGGAAAACGAACAGATGGATACCGTCGTTACCGAAAAGTACGACGCGAACCAGATCCAGGTGCTGGAGGGCCTCGAGGCCGTGCGCAAGCGCCCCGGTATGTATATCGGCTCCACCGGCCCCAAGGGCCTGCACCATCTGGTGTATGAGATCCTCGATAACTCCATCGACGAGGCGCTGGCCGGGTACTGCACACATATCGAGGTGGAGATATTGCCCGGCGATATCATCAGCGTGCGCGATAACGGGCGCGGTATCCCCGTGGATATCAACGAAAAGCAGGGTATGCCCGCCGTGACCGTGGTGCTCACCGTGTTGCACGCCGGCGGCAAATTCGGCGGCAGCGGCTACAAGGTATCGGGCGGCCTGCACGGCGTGGGCTCCTCGGTGGTGAACGCCCTTTCCGAATGGCTGGAGGTGCAGGTGAGCCAGAACGGCCACGTTTACCGCCAGCGCTTCGAGCGCGGCAATATCGCCAGCGAGCTTGAGGTGATCGGCGATACGGACGAGACCGGCACGCTCATTTTATTCAAGGCGGACCCCGAGATCTTCAAGGAGACCACCGTTTACGAATACGAAACGCTGCAGCGGCGCATCCGCGAGCAGGCCTACCTGAACGCGGGCCTGAAGATCACGCTCACCGATTCCAGAGATCCCGAAAATATCGTGGAGGAGGCCTTCTGCTTCGAGGGGGGCCTGCGGAGCTTTTCCCATTTTCTTACCGAGAGCAGGGGGCTTACCGCCATCCACGAGGAGCCGATCCACTTTTCCACCGTGCAGGGGGATAAGAGCGCCGAGGTCTCCATCATGTATAACGACGGCTATAACGAGCTGATCCTGAGCTTTGCGAACAACGTGCGCACGGAGGACGGCGGCACCCACGAAACCGGCTTCAAGAACGCCCTCACCCGCGTTTTCAACGATTACGGCCGGAAGATGAACCTGATCAAGGAGAGCGATAAAAAGCTGGAGGGCAACGACGTGCGCGAGGGCCTTACCGCCGTGGTGAGCGTAAAGCTGACCGAAGCGCAGTTTGAGGGCCAGACCAAGGGCAAGCTCGGCAACACCGAAATGGCCACGCTCGTGAGCAAGATGGTTTACGAAAAGCTGATGACCTATTTCGACGAGCACCCCGCCGTGGCGAAGATCATCTTCAATAAATCGCTCGAAGCCTCCCGCGCCCGCGAGGCCGCCCGCAAGGCCCGCGATATGGCGCGCCGCAAATCCGCCTTCGAGGGCGGCGGCCTGCCCGGCAAGCTGGCGGACTGCACCGATAAGGACCCCGCCAAAACCGAGCTCTTCATCGTAGAGGGTGATTCCGCCGGCGGCTCCGCAAAGCAGGGGCGCGACCCCACCATTCAGGCCATCTTGCCGCTGTGGGGCAAAATGCTCAACGTGGAAAAGGCCCGCATCGATAAGGTGATCGGCAACGATAAGCTGGTTCCCGTGGTGCTGGCGCTGGGCACCGGCATCGGCGACGAATTCGACCTGACAAAGCTCAGATACCATAAAATCGTGATCATGGCGGATGCCGACGTGGACGGCGCGCATATCTGTACGCTGCTGCTCACCTTCTTCTTCCGCTATATGCGGCCGCTGATCGAAAACGGCTACGTCTACATCGCGCAGCCGCCGCTCTACCGGCTTACCAAAAACAAAAAGCACCGGTATGCGTATTCCGACGAGCAGCGCGACGCCATCGTCGCCGAGCTGGGCACCGGCTATACCATCCAGCGCTACAAGGGCCTCGGTGAAATGGATCCCCACCAGCTTTGGGAGACCACCATGGACCCGGCCGCCCGCACCATGAAGCGCGTGAACATTTCGGATATGTACGAGGCGGACGAGACCTTCTCGATCCTGATGGGCGACAAGGTGGAGCCCCGCCGCGATTTCATAGAGAAGAACGCGCGCTACGCGGAAAATCTTGACGTATAAGGAGGAAGGCAAATGGACGACGAAAACAAGATCGAAATAGATCTCCCTTCCGAAGAAAATACAGAACCGCAGGGCACGATGATCGAGGTGGACCTGAATCGGGAGATGCGCTCCTCGTTCCTTTCCTATTCGATGTCGGTGATCATGCAGCGCGCCCTGCCCGACGTGCGCGACGGCTTAAAGCCGGTGCACCGCCGCATCCTCTACACCATGTACGAAAATAACCTCACGCCCGATAAGGAGTACCGCAAGTGCGCCGATACCGTGGGCGCCGTGCTGGGCCGCTACCATCCCCACGGCGACGCCAGCGTTTACGACGCCATGGTGCGTCTGGCGCAGGATTTCAGCATGCGTTACCCGCTGGTGGACGGCCACGGCAACTTCGGCTCGGTGGACGGCGATCCGCCCGCAGCTTACCGTTATACCGAAAGCCGCATGAGCAAAATGACGCTCAAAATGCTGGAGGATATCGATAAGGATACCGTGGATTTCGTACCCAACTACGACGACCGCTTGAAGGAACCCACCGTGCTGCCCAGCCGCATCCCGAATCTGCTGGTAAACGGCAGCATGGGCATCGCCGTGGGCATGGCCACCAATATCCCGCCCCACAACCTTTCGGAAGTGGTGGACGGCATGTGCTGCGTCATCGATAACCCCGACTGCACCATGGAGGATATCATGGAGCATATCAAGGGGCCCGATTTCCCCACGCGCGGCATCATCATGGGCAAGGCCGGCATCCGCGCCGCCTACGCAACGGGGCGCGGCAAGATCACCGTGCGCGCCCGCACCGAGATCCGGGAGACCAAATCCGGCCGCTTTGAGATCGTGGTGACCGAGCTGCCCTATCAGGTGAATAAATCCCGGCTCATCGAGAGCATCGCCGAGCTGCACCGCGATAAGAAGATCGAGGGGCTTTCCAACGTAAACGACTATTCCTCCCGCAACGGCATGAATATCGTGATCGAATTAAAGCGCGACGCCAACCCCCAGGTGGTGCTCAATCAGCTCTTCCAGTTCACGGCGCTGCAGAGCTCCTTCGGTGTGATCATGCTGGCGCTGGTAAACGGCGAGCCCAAGGTGCTCAACCTGAAGCAGATCCTTGAATTATACATCGACCACCAGTGCGAGATCATCCGCAGACGCACCGAATTCGACCTGAAAAAGGCCCAGGACCGCGCCCACATAGTGGAGGCGTTGGTAAAGGCGCTGGATTTCATCGACGAGGTGATCGCCATTTTACGGTCCTCCAAGACCATTGCCGAGGGCAAGGAGCGGCTCATGGACCGCTTCGATTTCGACGACGTGCAGGCCACCCACATCGTGCAGATGCGTTTGGGGCAGCTCACCGGCCTGGAGCGCGAAAAGCTGGAGGACGAATTGGGCCAGCTGCGCATGAAGATCGCCGAGTACCTTGAAATTTTAAGCTCCCATCAGAATATTCTCGCCCTTGTAAAGGAAGAGGCGCTGGCCATCAAGGCGCAGGTGGGCGACGAACGCCGCACCGAGATCCTGAACGTTTCGGGCGAGGTGGATATCGAGGACCTGATCCCCGAGGAGGACTGCGTGTTCACCAAGACCCGCATGGGCTACATCAAGCGCCTGCCCGCCGACGAATACCGGCTGCAGCGCAAGGGCGGCCGCGGCAAGCTGGGGCTCACCACCCGCGAGGAGGACGTGGTGGATACCATGTTCACCTGCTCCTCTCACGCCTATATCATGTTCTTCACCACCAAGGGCAAGGCCTATAAGCTGAAGGGCTACGAGATCCCCGAGGGCAGCCGCACCTCGAAGGGCGTGAATCTGGTGAATATCCTGCCCGTGGATACGGACGAAAAGGTTTCCGCCATGATCATGCTGCCCGAAAACGAGGAGGACGTGTACCTGAGCATGATCACCAGAAACGGCGTGATCAAGCGCACCGCGCTCTCCGATTTCCGCAATATCCGCAAAAACGGCATCATCGCCATCAACATCGACGAGGGCGACGTGCTCGAAAACGTGCTCATCACCGGCGGCAGCGACGATATCTTCATCGCCACCCACAGGGGCTTGGGCATCCGCTTTACCGAAAAGGGCGCCCGCGTGCTCAGCAGAGCCGCCCGCGGCGTGAAGGCCATCACCTTCAAGCATGACGACGACTACGTGGTGGGCGCCGAGGTCATCAAGGAGGGCGAAACCGAGGGCCGCATCCTCACCGTGAGCGAGGACGGCACCGGCCGCAAGAGCGTATACGACGATTACCGCGTGCAGTCCCGCGGCGGCTTCGGCTCCATGAACTACCGCACCGAGAGCTACGGCCTTGTGGCGGCGGTAAAGAAGATCTACGACGACGAGGACGTTATCCTCATCTCCTCGGCGGGCATCATCATCCGCCTTTCCGGCAGCGAGGTGCGCGAGTGCGCCAGACCCGCCAAGGGCGTAAGGCTCATTAAACTCGGCGAGGGAGACCGCGTGATCGCCGTGACCACCGCCAAAAAGACCCCCGCGGAGGACGCCGCCGAGCCCGGCAGCGAGGCCCCCGACGAAACAAATCCCGAAACGACCACCGAAACGGCTCCGGCGGAGGCTGAGACCCCCGAAACCGACGCGTAATATACCATGGCAGCAAAAAAGAAAAGAAGAACCAAAAAACAGCAGAAAAAGCAGCGTATCATTACTGCGGTGCTTATCGTACTCATCATCGCGCTCGTGCTTGCGGCGGCGGGGCTGGCCATCCGCTATATTTTCCCCTCCGCCAAGGGCTTTTTCGGAGACGGCAAGGGCTTTTCGGACGCGGTGGACGTCAACGACCCCGAAAAGGATCGGCAGATCGATATGCTTTCGGAGCTGCGCTCCAGCGGCGATCTGTTTACGGTGCTCAAAACCTGGGCCACCGCCGATACCGGCAACTCGCTGATGCAGAGCAAGGACGTGACCAACGTGCTGCTTGTGGGCGTGGACGCCGCCGGCGCGAATTCCGACGCCATCATGATCGCCAGCGTTAACCAGAAGACCGGCGCCATCAGCCTTGCCTCCGTCATGCGCGACAGCTATACCTATATGGAAACGCCCTACGGCGAAACCGCGGCCAAGATCAACGCCGCCTACGCCAACGGGGGCGTGGAATGCCTTGTGGATACGGTGGAAAACGACTACAAGATCAAGATCGACCATTATTTCTGCGTGAATTTCAAAACCTTCGTTGAGGTGGTGGATATCATCGGCGGCGTTTCGGTGCCGGTGCAGGAATACGAGCGCGTCGCCATGAACGGCCTTGCCACCTCGGAGGAGGAGCGGCTTTACGAATCCGGCGAAAGCGTAAAGCTCACCGGCAAACAGGCCCTGCTTTACTGCCGCATCCGCAAGTGCGACGTGGATGGGGACGTGAGCCGTACCCGCCGCCAGCGGCAGTTCATGACCGCCCTGATCGACGCCGCGAAGACCCTTTCCGCCTCCGATCTGCCCGGCCTTGCGAAGACCCTGCATAAGTACGTGACCACCGATTGCTCCGTGACCGACCTTGTGAGCCTCGGCACGAAGGCGCTTACCGATAAATGGTATAAGTATGAAGTGGCGTCCTATTCCTTCCCGCTGGAGGAAAACCGCATGGACTATTCCGGCCACGCATGGGTGTGGATCGTGGATTACCCCGCCGACGCCAAGGCCCTGCAGCTCAAGCTCTACGGCAATACCAATATCGAGCTTTCGGAAGACCGCAGGACCGCCATCGATATCGTGAGAAACGGCGGGTTTTGATCAGTCGCGCTAAAGCGCGACAGCGATATGGATCCTGCGGATCCGCGAAATACATGTCGGTGCGATATGTGCCTGCGGCACGTGAAAGTTACAGGATCCATATCATATCGCATGATGCGAAGCGTCATATATCGCATTGCGAAGCAATATATCGCAATTTTCAAAGAAAATTATATCGCGCTGCGCAGCAGCATATCGCCATTTGCGGCGAGAATATACTGTTTTATGTGAAGTTAAGAAAAAGCACCTCCCGCGAGGTGCTTTTTGCATAGCCGCAGCGTTTTACTTTCTGAAAACGCTGATATAAGGAATAATCAAACAACGGCGTCATCCAGAAGAAAATCAAGTATGCCGATATTCAGCACGCCGTTATCGTCATACCAGCGTTTGCGGATATCGTGGCGGACGATGATTTTCGGGAAGGAATCTCCGGTCAGGTCGAAGGGCCTGTTTTCCGTTCTGATCTTTTCTTCGGTTTCCATTGCCCAGGCGGACTGGATATACGTTTTTTTTCCGCCGCGCACCGCAACGAAATCGATTTCTCTGGGAACCGGAACCGTCCGACCGGATCTGTTTTTTTCATTTCCGTAAACGATGCCGATATCCACAAGGCATCCCCGTATACGAAGCTCGTTATACACGATATTTTCCATAATGTGCGTCATTTCCTGCTGGCGGAAACCGATTCTGGCGTTGCGAAGACCGATATCGACGCAGTAATATTTATTCGGAAAATCAAAGTATTGTTTTCCCTTAACGTCGAACCGGCGGCATTCCTCAAACAGATATGCGTCGATGAGATGCTCAATATAGGTTTTCACCGTATATGACGCAACAAGATTTTCTCCCGCGCGCTTTTGCATGGTGTTCAACGCGTTTGCAACGTTGTTCGGATTGGTGAGCGATCCCACGGAAGAGCAGAGCATGTCCAGCGCTGCGGATAATACGTCCTCACGGCGGATCCCTTTGCGCTCCACAATGTCTTTCAGATAGACCTCGGAAAACAGGGATTTCAGGTACTCCATCTTTGCGGTTTCATCCGGGCGGGAGAGAACCAGCGGCATGCCGCCGTAAAACGCGTAATCCTCAAACGCTTCCGTTTTGTCCCCTCCCACCGCGGCGTAATATTCGGCAAACCGAAGGGGATGGACGCGGATCTCGTCGCTGCGCCCGCGAAACTCCGTAAGAATATCGCTGGAAAGCATTCTGGAATTGCTTCCGGTAACGTAAACGTCCAGATTCGGCAGCGTTTTCAGGTCGTTCAGCGCGTCGTAAAACGTGATGGATTTTCCTGCCGGATTATAAGGGTTCGGTACTTCGTCCGACATCTGGATCTCATCCACGAACAGATAGAACTGCCCGGGCTGCCCTTCCACACGCGCCCGCACATCGGACGCCAGCGCGAGAGGATCCCGGAAACGGATATCCTTTGCCAGATCCAGCGCGTATTCCAGAATGTGCGATTCGTTTATTCCCTGCGAAAGCAGGTATTTGCGGAACAGAACACGCAGCAAATACGATTTGCCGCAGCGCCGGACCCCGGTGATGACCTTGACCTGTCCGTCCCACATATAGGATATGATTTTTTGAAGATATAAATCACGTCTGATTTCCATAACGCGCTCCTGTATTGATAAGTATTATGTAAATATCATGCAACTTCTCAATAGAATAATACACGAAGAATGAAAAAAAGTCAACAGACGGAGAGAAAACAAACTGACATCTGACTACTGACTACTGACTACTGATTTCTGACTACTAAAAAACCGCACCTTTCGGTGCGGTTTACTGCTTATTTCAGCGCGTCCTTTGCCTTTTCGGTGAGGGCGGTGAAGGCGGCGGGGTCGGCGATGGCGATCTCGCTGAGCATCTTTCTGTTCAGGGCGACGCCGGCCTTTTTGAGGCCGTTCATGAACGTGGAATAGTTCATGCCGTTGGCCTTGCAGCCTGCGGAGATGCGGGCGATCCAAAGCTGACGGAACTCACGCTTTTTCTGCTTTCTGCCGATGTAAGCGTAGTTGCCGCTCTTCATCACGGCCTGCTTCGCGGTTTTGAACAGCTTGCTCTTGGAGCCGTAGTAGCCCTTGGCCAGCTTCAGTACTTTATTTCTTCTTTTGCGCGTCATCAGAGCGCCTTTAATACGTGCCATTTACGTTTACCTCCGTTAAAATCTCTCTGAATTATTTGTAGGGGATGAGACGTTTGATCTGCCTTACGTTGGTCTTATCGGCCACAACGTGCTTGCGCAGATTTCTTTTTCTCTTGGTGGTCTTCTTGTTCAGAATGTGAGATTTGTAGGCGTGGCCGCGGATGGGCTTACCGTTCTTGGAGAGCTTAAAACGTTTTTTCGCGCCGGAATTGGTCTTGATTTTAGGCATGATATTTTCCTCCTGTTATTGTTTCTTTGGTTGGTCTTTGGCGGTTTTTGCGGCAAGGAACATCAGAATGTTGCGGTTTTCCAGCTTGGCCGGTTTTTCAACGGTTCCGTATTCGCTCACGCTTTCGGCAAACTGCGCCATAATTTCATATCCCCTGTCCGGGTGGGCCATTTCGCGTCCGCGCAGGCGGATGGATACCTTTACCCGGTTGCCCGCCTTCAGAAAGCGGACGGCGTGGTTCACCTTGGTTTCCAGATCGTGGGTATCGATGTTCAGAGAAAGCTGCACTTCCTTGATCTCGATCACTTTCTGGTTCTTTTTTGCTTCCTTTTCGCGCTTCTGGGCGTCAAATCTGTACTTCCCGTAGTCCATGATCTTGCAAACGGGAGGCGTTGCCTGAGGAGCGATCATAACGAGGTCCATGTTGCGCTGATTTGCGATCGTCTGCGCCTGCGCGGCGCTCATAATGCCGAGCTGCTCGCCGTCGTCGGTGACCACGCGCACCTCCTTGGCACGGATCTCCTCATTGATTTGCAGTTCCTTGATAGCTATAAGAAAGCACCTCCAAAAAAAAGTAAAAATAAAATGCGGACAGCATCTGCCCGCATCGATATACGCAAGGGAAAAAGCGCGGAAAACCGCCT
This sequence comes from uncultured Clostridia bacterium, assembly GCA_947165755.1. GTDB lineage: Bacteria > Bacillota > Clostridia > Oscillospirales > Acutalibacteraceae > RUG806. The sequence goes on along the minus strand of CAMVBR010000052.1, from coordinate 1,681 downwards.
TTTTCGTATATACAACCCTGAAAAACGAAATTCGCAGGGTGAAACGCCGAGCCGTCTGCTTTATTTGTAAACGTATTGTAGCAGACGAAGGGGAAGTTGTCAAGAGGGAATTTTAAAAAGTTTTCGGTGAAAAGGAAACTTTTTTTGAATGAGGAATGAGGAATGAGGAATGAGAAATTATTTTTCCGATTGCGGCTTAATGAAACAGCAGCCAATGAACCCCCGCCAGCAGCGCGAGGTGCGCGGGGTAGAAGGCGTAGAAAAACCAGCGGTTCAGCTTTATGCCCTTTTGGCCGTTGAAAAGCAGAATGAGCGGCGCGGCGGCCACGGCGAAGAGCTCCGCCTCGTTGAAATAGAAGGGGTATACCACAAAGCTCAGCGCGAAGCAGGTGAGCGGCACGGCGATCAGCCGCACCCATTTCGGCGCGTCCATAAACGCGTAAAACAGCACGATGCACACTATGCCCATGGCGCCGTAATCGGGTTTGATCACCAGCTCCGCCAGAGCGCATACGCCTGCGCCGATCAATACGGCGGGGATCCCATAAAGCTTATTTTTCAGCTTTTGCCAGCAGAAAATGCAGAAGAGGCCCATCAGCAGCGTGAAAAATACGTTCTGGTAAGAAAATTCCAGCCACGCGCCGTTGAAGGCGAGGTCGAAGGGAACCTCCGAAAGCAGGGCGAAGGCGCCGAGCCGCAGCATATACTTATATATGTTTTTGGTGTATTTCGCCCCCACCGCGATAAAGAACGCAAACAGCGGAAATGCGATGCGCGCCGCCGTGCGCATGAGCACAAACAGGGCTTCGCCGCCCGCGAAGGACGAAACGATCTCCCGCTCGAAGACCACGGCGAAGTGGTCTGTGAGCATCAGCAGAATGGCGATCAGCTTCAGCGTGTTTGAGGGGATCCCCTTTTTTACCGTTTCTTCCATGGCTTACGCGTTTTCCTCCGCAGTTTCCCCCGCGGCGGCCAGGCGGGCCTCGCGGGCGGCGGTCACCTCGGCGGTGATATCCTCCATATATTTGCCGTGCAGCTTGAATTTTGCGGAGAACACGATCAGCGACGCGATAAAGCACACGGCGGGCACGATATACATGATGCCCTTGATGCCGCCGATCACGCGGGGCGAATACAGCTTCTGTTCGCCGGAGGCGATCAGGTCGGTCTCTTTGTTATAATGCACCACCGAAAGGGTGAGATTGAGGATGATGGTTTGCACCGTGTAGGCCATCTTCTGCAAAAAGCCCTTCATAGAGAAGGTGACGCTCTCTTTGCGCTTGCCCATCTTCACCTCGCCGTAATCCACCACGTCCGAAAGGAACACGGTTTGCGAAACGAACATCGAGGCCGTGCCGATCTGGTTGATGAAATAAGAGATACTCATTAACAGCCACTGATGGGCGAGGCCCGAAAGGCTCATGCCCGCGTAGCCCGCGATGGCCACCAGAAGGGAGGTCTGGTAGATCCTGCGGCGGGTGGTGAATTTCAGCATGATCGGTACCACCACGAGGCCCAGCACCGAGCCTGCCGTCATAAACAGGTTGAATTTGGAAAGGGTGAACCAGCTCGCCGTGGATTCCGCCGCCACCACCACGTTGAAGAAGTGGTCCTTGACCCCCGAAACCGTGTAGAAGCCGGTGTTGGAGAGCAGCGCGAACAGAATGAACACCCGCAGCTG
>CAMVBR010000051.1 GCA_947165755.1 uncultured Clostridia bacterium | reverse complement strand
CATCCGGTTCTGAGGAATTAAAAAAGAAAAAAGGAGGTGAGGATCATGGCAGGGCCCATCGTGGTGATGAAACGCTACGAGCTCAAATATCTGGTAAGCGCCGAGCAGCGGGCGTTTTTGGAGGAACGGCTGCGGGGACACATGCGGGTGGACCAATACGGGGAAACGAGCATCGCCTCGCTCTATTACGATACGCCCGATTTCCGCCTGATCCGCACCTCGATCGAGAAGCCCGAATTCAAAGAGAAGCTGCGGCTGCGCTCCTACGGGCTGGCAACGGAATCCTCGCCGGTATTCCTCGAGATGAAGCGTAAGGCTTACGGCGTCGTATACAAGCGGCGCGTGCAGACCACCGTGCCGCTGGTGAAAAAATTTTTCGACGGCACCGGCGATATCTGCGCCGAAGGCCAGATCAACACGGAGCTCACCTATTTCCGGGATCTGTACCGCGAGCTGCAGCCCGCGTGCCTGATCGTGTACGACCGCACGGCCTATTTCGAGCCGGAGGGCGACCTGCGGCTCACGCTGGACCGGAACCCCCGCTACCGCATGAAGGACCTGGATCTGTGTACGTCCATGGATGGCATCCCGCTTTTGCCCGACGGGTATTCGGTGTTGGAGATCAAGGTGCAGCAGGCCATGCCCCTGTGGCTGACGGCGATCCTCTCCGAGGGCAAAATATATAAAACGAGCTTTTCAAAATACGGCGCGGCATACGCGCAGCAAATCGCACAAGCAAGGCAGAAAGGATAAGTATTATGTTTGATTCCATTTATTCCGCATCGGTCACCGTTACCGAATATTTCACCATGGCGGCAGCCGCGCTGGTTTCCGGCGTGATCTTCGCGTGGCTCATGAGCTTTCGCGTGCGCTCCACCAAACGCTTTTTCATCGTAAACGCCATTCTGCCCTTCGCCATTGCCACCGTGATCACCTTCGTTTCGGGCAATATCGGCGCGGGCGTGGCCTTCGGCGGCGCCTTCGCCCTCATCCGGTTCCGTTCCGCGCAGGGCAGCGCCGATGAGCTCGCCTCCATTCTCATGGCCATGTGCTCCGGCGTGGCCTTCGGCATGGGCTACATCGCCTACGGCGTGATCATACTGCTGTGCATGGCGGGGCTGTTTTTCCTGCTCTCCATGCTGCCCATCTTCGAGCATAAGAGCGCCGCGCAGGAAAAGCTGCTGCGCGTCACCATCCCCGAATCGCTGGAATATTCCGACGTGTTCGACGATATCTTCAGGCATTATCTCTCCGCCGTGGAGAGCGTTGGCGTGAAAACCACCGGCATGGGCTCCATGTTCCGGCTGTCTTATAAAATCAAAATGAAGAACGTCTCCGAGGAAAAGGCCTTCATCGACGAGCTCCGCACCAAAAACGGCAACCTCGAAATCTCCATTTTGCCCTATGCCGACCCGGCAAACCAGCTGTAATGCGATAATTCGGGAAAAGTTGGGAGTTGCAGTTTATCGCGCCGAAGGCGCGAAGTAACTTCGGTAGCGCGGCAGGTCTCGCCTGCCGGCTCGGTCGGTGCTTCTGCCTGCGGCAGAGGTCTCCCCCGGAGACCCGCACCCACAGCCGCTATTGTGCAGAGACGCGGGTATGCGGCGGTGTGCCGACGGATACCCCGGCTCTGTGCAACGTAAGGTAAATATATTGAAAGAGGTTGGTTTTCGTCGTCCCTTCGCCGGGGTATAGTCCGCATGCGCGTCCTATACCCACGCCTTGTGCCGATAGCGGCTGTGGTCAGCCGCGCTACCGATGGAAAGGCACCCCCCCCCACACAAACCGCAATTTTTTACAGTCATTTACTTCGAAAATCGTTACGATCCAAAAAAAGGAAGCTTGCAAAACAGCTTCCTTTCTTATATAATATAAACGAGGTGAGAAAATGCGTTTTTCTTATTGCCCCGTTTGCGGGGAAAGGCTGGGGCTGCGCGTATGCGGCGACGAGGGCGAGGTGCCCTTCTGCCCCCGGTGTGATCGCCCGTGGTTCGATATGTTCGCATCGGCCGCCATCGTGCTGGTGGTGAACCCCGAGGGGAAGGTGGCGCTGCTGGATCAGGCGTATATTTCCACGCAGTATAAAAATCTGGTTTCGGGCTATATCAAGCCCGGCGAGAGCGCCGAGGAATGCGCCGTGCGCGAGGTGGAGGAGGAGATCGGCATTCACATGCACAGCGTTTCTCTGCAATTCACCCACTGGTTCCGGAAATCGCAGGTGCTTATGGTTGGCTTTATCGGCCATACCGATGAAACCGCGCTCACCCTCTCGGGCGAGGTGGACGCCGCCGGCTGGTTTACGCCCGAGGAGGCCATAAAGCTGGTGCACCCCAAGGAGACCGGCGCGGTTTCGGGGCTGCTGGTAGATACCTATTTGAAAACAATAAAATCTTGCAATAACGGAGGAACCCCCAATGGATGAAAACAACGTCGTATTATTCACCGACGACCACGGCAACGAGGTCGAATTTGAGTTTTTGGATCTCATCGAATACGACGGCGACCAGTTTGCCGTGCTGCTGCCCACGGAGGAAAACGCCGACGAGGTGCTGATCATGCGCCTTGTGCCCGATGAAGATGGCAACGAGGTCTACGAAGCCGCCGAGGACGACGTGGTGAGCGCCGTGTTCGATCTGTTCAAAGAGAAGTATAAAGACGACTTCAATTTCCTCGATTGAAGCCGGTCGGAGCCGATTCGTAAAAAAAAACCGCCGTCGGCGGTTTTTTTCGTTATTGCGTTCTGTTGTTTCTTATGATCTTCAGCGTGGTGGTCTTGGGGAAGGGTTCGTCCCGGGTCTTGATCACGGAAATGCGCTTGAATTCGGCCATCTCCTTGTTCACGCGCAGCACCTCGTCGCGCAGGCGGTCCTTCGCGTCGGGGTATTTATCGGTATCCAGATAAAACTCGCCGGTGATGCGGCCGTTTTCTTCGTATACCAGCACCTCGCTCACGAATTCGATATCGCTCATGAGGCCTTCGATCTCTTCGGGGGAAACGTTTTTGCCGTTGGAGAGGATGATCAGGTTCTTTTTGCGGCCGCTGAAGAAGAGGAAGCCGTCCTCGTCGATATAGCCGAAGTCGCCGGTTTTGAACCAGCCGTCCTCAAACACGGCGGCCGTGGATTCGGGGTCGTTATAATAGCCCATCATCACGTTATCGCCTTTTACAAGGATCTCGCCCACGCCGTTCTCATCCGGGTCTTTGATTTTCAGCTCGTTGCAGTCCAGCGGCAGTCCGGCGCTGCCGATCTTGTAGAAATCGCGGCGCGAACAGGTTACGCAGGGAGAGCATTCCGTGAGTCCGTAGCCCGTCATGATCGGAATGCCGATATCGTTCATGAACTGCTCGATCTTCGGGTTCAGATACGCGCCGCCGCAAAGGATGTATTCCAGCTCGCCGCCGAGGTTTTCGTGGATCTCGCTGAAAAATTCCTTGCGGGAATCAAAGCCGCAAAGCAGGAAATTACGGCTCACCTCAATGCCGTTCATCAGCGCGTCGTAGTTGCCCTTGCGCTTCGCGGACGAAATAATGCGGGAATAGATCATTTCCACCGCCAGCGGTACAGCCGCAAACTGGTGCGGATGGTAATTCTGGATATCGCGGTAGATATGCCGCAGGTTGGTGCAAATAAAGCCCCATTCGCAGCGCACGAGGCCCGCAAACAGGCCCGTGACCCACGAATAGGTGTGGTTCAGCGGCAAAAACGCAATGGCGTGGCCGCCGGTTACGGCGCGCAGCGAGGCGTTTACGTCCGTCATTATGTTTTTATGCGAGAGCATCACGCCCTTGGTTTTTCCCGTGGTGCCGGAGGTATATACGATCGTAAGCAGGTTTTCGGGCAGCACCTCTTCGGAAAGGAACGCCGTTTCATAGTCTACCCGGAGGGTTTCGCCCTCGGCAAGTATGGCGTCGATTTCGGCGATGGGGAAGAAATGCTTTACGGTGCAGCCGGCGCTTGCCTTCACAGCCTTGGCCTTTTCTTCGTTCTGCGCCGAATAAAACAGAATATCGCAGGCGCAGTTTTCGAGCTGCCCGGCGATCTCGCCGCCCCCCAGGCGCATATCCATCGGCACGATCACAAAGCCGCCTGCCGCGGCCGTGTAAAAGATCACGTTCCACATATAGGTGTTTTCGCTCAGGATCGCGATCTTCATGGGCGGGGTGAGCCCTTTGGCGCGCAGATAGGCGCCGAGCCGCATTTCGTCTTCATGCACCTCAAAGAAGGAACGCTCGCGGATCGCGCCGTCGTCGTCTTCAAACACAAATTCGCGCTTGTCGCCGCCGCGGGCCGCGCCCTCAAGCACCAGTTCCTTTACGGTGGAGTATACCGGAAAATCATCGTAAATTTTCATAAAAACCTCTCATATCGGATAAGCGGAAAAACGAGAATTTCGTTTTTCCGCCGCAAAAATGATATATATACTTGGGATCAGTCAAGAAACAGATCGGCCAGGTCCTGCACGGTCTGGCATTCGCGCACGCTGATCTCGTCCACGTTTTTGCCGAATTCGCTGCAAAGCGCGTCCAGCAGGCAAACGGTATCGAAGGAGGAAAGCCCGCAGTCTCCCTTCAGGGTAGATTCGGCGGTGATCTCTTCTTCGGGTTCCACAAATTCAAGAATGGTATCTATGATTCTGTCCATTTTACGTTCTCCTTACAGCTTGATTTTTTCAAGGATCTCACCCATGGTGATCTGGGGATTCTTCACGCCGAGCATAATGGATTCAATGATCTTGGGGTAGAGGACCTTGAGATCCTCGGCGGAATTCTCGCAGGTGCGGTATTCAAAGATGAATTCAAAGCCGTTGTCGTTGGCGCGGTGCTTTACGGTGAGGTACATGTTCTGGGCCGAGAAATCGTTGTTGTACCAAACGCCGATCGTGCTGGCCTTTACTTCCTCGTTCTCTACGGGCACGTCCAGCGGCGCGTGGTAAGAGAAGGTCATGGAATCGTAGCTGGCGGTGCCGGTGTTGGTGATGGCGCCCGCCTTCATGGCGATGTGCTTCACCTGATACATCTCAAGCGTATCGAAGTTGCAGTGCTTGAATACGGCGCTCTGGGCGTCTTCCACGGCGGCCACGGCCTGCTCGAAGGTGAGGTCCGGGGGAATGATGGTGCGCAGCGAATAGAAATGCCAGCGGTTGCCGTAGCTCTTTTTCGCCAGCAGGGAACCGCGGCGGTTGATCATGAACTTGAAGGAAACGTCTTCCTGATTGTCGTTGAAGGCGGAAAGCGCGGTGCGCAGGCCGAGCATCAGCACGCAGGGGATCGAAAGGCCCTTCTTTTCGCACAGATCCATGATCAGGTCGCTGTCTTCCTTCGAGACCTCATACATCAGCGTGCGGCTTTCGGGGTGATCGCCTTCGTAAAGAGAAACGAAGCGCTGCTCCGGGTTTTCCTTGCGGGCCTTGCGCAGGCGGTTGCCCTCAAGCAGATAGTCGTTGAAGATCGGCTCGCTCTCGTTTGAGAAGAATTGCATCCAGTAGGCGCGGTCGGCCTTGCGCTGGTCGGAATCCAGATATTTGAATTCGTCCATCATGGCGTCGTAATAAGACTTCATGGGCTTGGGATAGGCTCTGCCGCATTTCTTGCTCAGGTAGATCGCCATCACGTCCGCAATAAACGTTTTTGCGGCGTAGCCGTCGAAGGCAAGATGGTGGAATTTTAAGTACATGCCGTTCATGCCGTCGGCCAGACGGATCAGGCGGACGGTGTTCAGCGGGCAATCGAACATGGGAATGAGCTGCTTGGTCCAGCCCTTCATGATCTCGTAGCTCTCTTCATAGGGCATATCCGAAAAATCGAATTCTTCCACTTTCGTTTCGGCGTCGTCCACAAGATACTGCATCACCTGCATATTGCCGTTTACGTTTTCCAGCGTAAAGCGGAGCCGCATCACGTCGCAGCGGGCGATCGCCTCTTCCAACGCTTCCTTCAGCAGATCGGCGCGGAAATCGTCTTTCCAGTAATAGCCGGAGCCGATGTTCAGCACGGGGGAGTTGTTGCCGAACTGCTTGTAGACGAAGAACATAAATCTTTGCGCCTGCGTCAGAGGGTAGGTTTCCACGGTTTTTCCGTTTGCCAGGGTCTTGGTGCTCATGAACTGATATCTCTCCTTCTTTTTATTTTGCCTGAAACCGTTTTCGGCAGGGGAACGCTCGTAAGCGTGAAGCGCGCGATCTCCCGGGTGGTTTCGCCCATCAGGTTGACGCGGCCCACGATGCGGGCGATCGCCTCTTCGATGTCGTCGATGCGGTTTTCGGCAGCGTATTCAAAATTGGGGTATATCGTGGCCGCGATCTCGTTTTCATCCTCGTATACGATGATCTCCTTGATCAGCGGTTCGTCGGCGTATTTCTTTTCGATCTCCTCGGGCGAAACGTTTTCGCCGTTGGAAAGGATGATCAGGTTTTTGATGCGCCCGCGTATGAACAGCTCGTTATCGGGCGTGATTTCTCCGAGGTCGCCGGTTTTGAACCAGCCGTCGGCCGTAAAGGCCTCCTGCGTTTTCTCGGGATCCTTATAGTAGCCCATCATCAGCGAGGGGCTCTTCACCTGGATCTCGCCATCCTGCAGCCGCACGCGGCAAATGGAAATGATCCTGCCGCCGGATTCGCATACCGTGTTGCCGTCCGGCACCGATACGCGCGGCCCCGTTTCGGTCATGCCGTAGCCCTGCCGTATGGTGATGCCCATATCGTCGAACCGGTGGGCGAGCCCGGGGCTGAGCGTTGCGCCGGAGGCGATGATATTGCGCAGCCGCCTGCCGAACACCTTTTCGGCCGCCTCGCGGGGCGTAAGCTCCGGATGCCGCTTTTGGATGATGCGCACCTTGTTCATCAGCGATTCGATGATCATCGGCACCAATCGGAGCACGGTGGGCTCAAACAGCAGAAGGTTGCGGTAAATGGCGTGCATCTCCACGTTGAGGCAGATGGTAACGCCGTCCTTTATGTTCTTCAGGTAGTCGCACGAAAGGCAGAAGATGTGGTGCATGGGCAAAACGTTGAGCGTTACGTTATCGCCCTCGTAGTTCATCTCCTCGAACCACACGTTGCTGATCATGGCGCGGGAGGAGAGCATCACGCCCTTGTAATACCCCATGGTGCCGCTGGTGAAGATGATGGCGGCGAAGTCGTCGGGCGCAGCCGATTCCACGTAGGGCTCCGCCGGGTCGTACATGCGGTAGATCGCGTCGAAAAGGGCGGCGTTGCCCATATCGATAAAGGTGTGGATCTCGGGCACGGCGGCGCGGATCTCCTCTATGCGCTCCTGCTGCGAGGCCTCGTAAAAAACGATCTCCACGTCGGCTTCGCGCAGCAGCAGAATGATCTTATCTACGTCGAACTCGGGCGACATGGGCACGAACGCCTTTCCGCTCATGAAAACGGCGTTCATGGAGGTGAGGTACGTATAGTCCGTTTTGCCGATCACCGCCACGCTGCAGCGGTCCGGGTATACGGAATTCAGGTATTTCTTCACGGCGCGGCTGTTTTCATACAGCTTGCGGTAGCTTACGTTCACGATCTCTTTGTTTTCGGTGTACCGGATCGCCGTTTTCTCTTCATAACGCTCGGCGGCGTATTTCAGGAGCTGGCCGATCGTAAGTACGTCGTTTTCCCAAGGGATGTTTTCGCGCATGCGCCGGGCCTCCGTTTCTTTTTGATAAGTATTTGCGATCACCGTCGGAAAAGTGAGCATTGCGGCGTAATGTCGCTGTTATATTACCGCTTTTTAATAAGTAAAGTCAAGAGTGTGAACAAACTTTGAACATATTGGGTCAAATTGTATAGTCGTATCGGAAAAAATAAAAACGATCTTTTTCAAAAAAACTATTGCCAAACGGGTTCCTTTCATGTATAATAGTGCTTACTGAATTCGTAATATTTTGCTTCTGTCATGCGGCGTGTGGGTCCTGTGCGGCGGAGCGCCGTGAACCATGTCAGGCGGGGAACCGAGCAGCATTAAACGGTCTGCCCGTGCGACACAGTCTGCCTGCCCGCCGTATGACAGAGGCAAAATTTTTTTATGCGGACGTGGAAGGAGTGTGCGTATGTATCAGGTCTTATACCGGAAATGGCGGCCGAAGGTGTTTTCGGACGTGGTCGGCCAGCCCCATATCACCCGCACGCTGCTCTCCGAGGTGCGCGAGAACCGTTTGGCGCACGCCTATCTGTTCACCGGCTCGCGCGGGACGGGCAAAACCACCTGCGCCAAGATCCTCTCCAAGGCCATCAACTGCCTGAACCCGCAAAACGGCAACCCCTGCAATCAGTGCGAGATCTGCCGCGGCGCGGACGACGGCACGCTGCTCGATATCGTGGAGATCGACGCCGCCTCCAACCGCGGCATCGACGATATCCGCATGCTGCGCGATGAATCGAATTTCACCCCCGCGCAGGCCACCTACCGCGTGTATATCATCGACGAGGTGCACATGCTCACCCTCGAGGCCTTCAACGCGCTGCTCAAAACGCTGGAGGAGCCCCCGGAGCACGTAAAGTTCATTCTGGCCACCACCGAGGTGCATAAGCTGCCCTCCACCATCCTCTCCCGCTGCCAGCGGTTCGATTTCCGCCGCATCGAGCCCAAGGTGATCGCCGACCGGCTCATGTACGTGGCGAAAGAGGAAAACGCCGTATTGCATGAGGACGCGGCCATGCTCATTGCCCGCATCGCGGACGGCGGCATGCGCGACGCGCTCTCGCTGCTGGATTCCGCCATCAGCGTTTCCCCCGAGGTGACGGCGGCTGTGGTTTCGGACTGCGCCGGCCTTATGGGGCGCGACGCCATCTACGAGCTGGCGCGGGCGATCGCGGCAGGCGATACCGCCGCGTGCCTTTCCATTCTCGACACGCTGCACAACGCCTCCTGCGATACGGAGCGGCTCATAACGGAGCTTACCAACCAGTTCCGCAATTTTCTGATCTTCAAAACCGTTCAGCACCCCGAAAACCTGATCGTCTGCACGCGCGACGAGCTGCAAACCCTCTCGGCAATGGCGAATCTTTTCTCCACCGAGCAGGTGCTGTTCGCGCTGAACGTGCTCACCAAAACGGCGGACGCGATCAAGCGCACCGCCAACCGCCGCATCGAGGCCGAAATGGCGCTCATCCGCCTTTGCTCCCCCGAAACGGACAGCGACGTTTCCGCCCTTTCGGCGCGCATCGCAAAGCTGGAAAAGGAGCTCGCCGCCCTGCGGGAAAACGGCGTTCCCGCTGCCGCTTCAAATAACACGTCCGCGCCCGTTTCCGCCCCGCGTGAACCGGCCCCCGCCGTAAAGAATACGCCCCAACCGGCCCCCGCCGCGCAGGATACGCCCGCGCCCGCCATCGACCCCGAGGAGGATATCGCTCCCTTCGAGGGCTTCGGGCAGGAGAGCGCTTCGGGCGGCTACGCGAACGCCTTCTCCGCCAAAGAGGAAGACGACGACGCCTTTGATTTCGACGCCTTTATGGCCGAATACGATAAGCAGACCGGCGCCGCGCCGCCCCGGCCCGCAGAAACCCCCGAAACGCCCGCGCCCGCAGAAACGGCCACCGAACCCGCGCCCGCCGAAACGGCCACCGAACCCTCGCCCGCGCCTGAGGAAAAAAAGCATACCTACAGCCCCAACGTGGCAGGGATCTTACCCGACGGCCCCGTGAACAAGGGCGCATGGGTCAACGTGGTACAGGAAACCGAGCGCTCCTTCGATCCGCTGCGCGGCATGCTCACCGGCTCCACCGCGCGTATCGTGGGCGATCAGCTTGTGGTGAAGCTGTCGAAACCGCTGTTTTTGCCCGATACCGTTATAAGATCGAAATTGCTTCCGGTGGTGGAAAAAAATCTGCACCGGACCTATGAAATCAGATTTGAATAAAAGGAGACTGTTATGAAAGCAAGAATCCCCAATCAGCCGCAGGGCGGCAGAAACGATATGATGGCCAAGCTGCAGAAAATGCAGGAGGATATGGCCCGCGTGCAGGAAGAGGTGGAAAACACCGAATTCACCGCAGGCGCCGGCGGCGACCTTGTTACCGTAACGCTCAACGGCAAGCACGAGCTGGTGCGCGTAAAGATCAACCCCGAGGCCGTCGATCCCGAGGACCCGGAAATGCTTGAGGATTTCATCACCATCGCCTTCAACGAGGCGCTGCGCAAGGCCACCGAAACCATGGAGACCCGCATGAGCGAGGTCACGGGCGGCATGAACCTGCCCGGCATCCCCGGCTTCGGATTTTAAGGGACGGGAGCGTTTTTGATGGAATACAGTGCAGTGCCGCTCGCCCGGCTGATCGAGCATTTTCAGCGAATGCCCGGCATCGGCGCGAAAACCGCGCAGCGGATGGCGTTCTACGTGCTCTCGCTGCCGAAGGACGAGGCCCGGAGCTTTGCCGAGGCGATCACCGACGCGGCCGAAAAGATCCATCGCTGCGGCGTATGCTGCAATTTTACCGATCAGGAGATCTGCCCCATCTGCCAAAGCCCCGCCCGCAGCCGCAAAACGGTTTGCGTGGTGGAAAACGTGGAAGCCCTGATGGCGATGGAAAAAACCAACGAATATAAGGGCACCTATCACGTGCTGCACGGGGTGATCTCTCCTTTGGACGAGGTTGGCCCCGAGGATATCACCGTAAAGGAGCTGCTCTCGCGCGTTTCCGCCGACGGGGTGCAGGAGGTGATCATGGCCACGGGCTCCAACGTGGAAGGGGAGCTCACCGCCATGTATATTTCAAAGCTGCTGAAGCCCCTGGGCATTAAGGTGACGCGCCTGGCCTACGGCCTGCCCGTGGGCTCCGACCTGCAGTATGCGGACAGCGTCACCCTCACCCGCGCGCTGATGGGACGGCAGGAGCTTTAATTCAATTCCGAATTTATAATACGGACTGTTTGAGGGGGAGATACTATGAAGTATGTTATGACATTTGATAT
>CAMVBR010000050.1 GCA_947165755.1 uncultured Clostridia bacterium | reverse complement strand
TCCCCTACCCCTCCGGCGCGGGCATGCACGTGGGCCACATCAAGGCCTATTCCGGCCTGGAAGTGGTTTCCCGCAAACGCAGAATGCAGGGATATAACGTATTGTTCCCCATCGGCTTTGACGCCTACGGTCTTCCCACGGAAAACTACGCGATCAAAACCGGCATTCATCCCAGAAAAGTGACGGATATGAATATTGAGAAGTTTACTTCTCAGTTGAAGAAGGTGGGATTCTCTTTTGATTGGAGCCGCGTGATCGATACCACGCAGGAGGAGTACTACAAATGGACGCAGTGGATCTTTCTGAAGATGTTCGAGCATGGGCTCGCCTTCCGCGATAAAACGCTCGTAAACTATTGCCCCTCCTGCAAGGTCGTGCTTTCCAACGAAGATTCCCAGGGCGGTAAATGCGATATCTGCCATTCCGATATCATTCAGAAATCCAAGGACGTATGGTACCTTCGCATCACAAAATATGCAGATAAGCTGCTGGAAGGGCTTGATAGAGTCAATTACCTGCCGAACATCCGCCTGCAGCAGGAAAACTGGATCGGCAGATCCACCGGCGCGTTTGTGAATTTTACGGTAAAGGGCACCGATGAAACGCTGCGTATTTACACAACGCGGCCCGATACCCTCTTCGGCGTAACGTTCATGGTCATGGCGCCCGAGCATCCGATGCTCGATAAATATAAGGAAAAAATAACGAACTTTGCCGAGGTAGAGGCTTATCGCGCCGAATGCGCCAAGAAGACGGAATTTGAGCGCACGCAGCTTGTAAAGGATAAGACCGGCGTAAGGCTGAACGGCTTTTCCGCGATCAACCCCGTAAACGGCAAGGAGATCCCGATCTTTATTTCCGATTACGTTATGATGGGCTACGGCACCGGCGCCATTATGGCGGTGCCCGGCCACGACCAGCGCGACTACGACTTCGCAAAGAAGTTCGGCGTGGATATCATTGAGGTCATCAAGGGCGGCGATATCACCAAGGAAGCCTATACCGGCGACGGCGAAGTCGTCAATTCCGGCTTCCTGAACGGCCTTACGAATAAAAAAGATTCCATTGAAGCCATGCTGAAATTCCTTGAAGAAAAAGGCATCGGCGAGAAGGGCGTACAGTATAAAATGAAGGACTGGGCGTTCAACCGCCAGCGCTATTGGGGCGAACCGATCCCCATTATCTATTGCGACGACTGCGGCATGGTTCCCGTGCCCTACGAGGAGCTTCCGCTGCGCCTGCCGGAAGTGGAAAACTTCGCCCCCGGCTCCGACGGCGAGAGCCCGCTGGCCAAGATCGATTCCTTCGTAAACTGCACCTGCCCGAAGTGCGGAAAGCCCGCCAAACGCGAAACGGACACCATGCCCCAGTGGGCCGGCTCCTCGTGGTATTTTCTGCGCTATATCGATCCGCACAACAGCGAGCGGTTCGCCGATCCCGACAAACTGAAATACTGGGGGCAGGTGGACTGGTACAACGGCGGCATGGAGCACGTAACGCGCCATCTGATCTATTCCCGATTCTGGCATAAATTCCTTTATGATATCGGCGAGGTCCCCTTTGACGAGCCCTATGCGAAACGCACCGCGCAGGGGCTGATCCTCGGGCCCGACGGCGAAAAAATGAGCAAATCCAAGGGCAACGTGGTAGACCCCAACGACGTGGTGGACGCCTTCGGCGCCGACGTGCTGCGCACCTACGCGCTGTTCATGGGCGATTATGAAAAAGCCGCGCCCTGGAGCGACTCCAGCGTTAAGGGCTGCAAGCGGTTCATTGACCGCGTTTGGGGCCTTACCGAGATCATGACGCCCGATAATACCTACTCCGCAAAGCTTGAAACCGCGTTCCACAAAACGATCAAAAAGGTTTCCGAAGATCTTGAAACCCTGAAATACAACACCGCCATCGCCGCGCTGATGACGCTGCTCAACCAGATTTACGAAGCGGGCGCGGTAACGAGGAAAGAACTGGAAACCTTCATTGCGCTGCTGAACCCCATTGCGCCCCACGTATGCGAAGAAATCAACGAGGCCATCGGCAACAGCTATCTGCTTGCCACCGCGCCGTGGCCTGTTTACGACGAGGCAAAGTGCGTGGACGACGTGATCGAGATCGCCGTGCAGGTCAACGGCAAGGTGCGCGGCAAGGTCATGATCCCGGCGGATTGCGACGCGGAAAGCGCGATCGCCGCGGCAAAGGCAGAACCGGCCGTGCTTTCCTTCATTGAAGGCAAAACCATTGTAAAAGAGCTCTATGTGAAGGGCAGGCTTGTAAATATCGTTGCAAAATAATCATACGGGAGGTTCCTTTATGAAGCTGCTGAATACCGAATTCATTTATGAGGCGAACGGTCTCAAATATACCGACCGCTCGCAGGACGGTGAACACTTTACGTTCACTTATGAGATCACCGATACCTCGATTCGTGCCTGCGTAACGGCAAAAAAGCCCCTCACGATGAAACGCGCGGACCTGGATTTCTCTTATCCTTTTAAAGATGGGGATAAATTCTTCGGCAACGGCTATCAGAGCTGGACCACCTCGCGCGAATATACCGCGGCCGACAAAATGAAGCCGATCACTCCCATTGCAAAAGGCAGACTCAAATATCTTGCGGGCATCTCGGCAGATACGCGTTTTGTGGACTTCCCCTCCCGCCCGGGCGCCTTCGTCAGTCATTGCTACACGTATATCAAAAGTGAAGACGGCGTCACGCTTCTCGGCTCGCTGACCGAACGTCAGGGCTTTACCGTTTTTTACGCAGATATGCCCGAGGATCATATTACCATTTCAAAGGACGTGGAAGGCGTAACGCTGCAGGCCGGCGAAACCTACGATCTTTTCGACGTGGTGATCCTGAAAGGTACCTACGACGAAGTTTTCGACGCCTACTTCAAAGCCATGGGAGTCAAAAAGCCCGTGGTGGAACACATGAGCGGCTATACCAGCTGGTATAATTATTTTCAGAAGATCGACGAGAAGATCATTCTGCGCGACCTGAACGCGCTGGATATGGTCAAAGACAGCGTTTCCGTATTCCAGGTGGACGACGGCTACGAAACCTTCGTGGGCGACTGGACCGATAAAAACCCGGCGAAATTCCCCCGCGGCATGAAATTCATCGCCGACAGCATCCACGATAAGGGCTATCTCGCGGGCATCTGGATCGCGCCCTTCAGCGTGCAGATCAAATCGGAGACGTATAAAAAACATCCCGACTGGGTCGTAAAATATCCGAACGGCAAGCCGATCCTCGGCGTAGTGGCCTGGGGCGGCGCCTACACGCTGGATATCTATAACGAGGACGCCCGCGCTTATATCAAGAGCTTTTTCGATACCGTACTCTGCGATTGGGGCTACGATATGGTCAAGCTGGATTTCCTTTACAGCCAGTGTATGTACCCGCGCAACAACAAAGCCCGCGGAACCATCATGTGTGAGGCGATGGATTTCCTGCGGGAGTGCTGCGGCGATAAGCTGATCCTCGGCTGCGGCGTGCCCCTGGGCGCAGCCTTCGGCCGCGTGGACGCCTGCCGTATCAGCTGCGACGTGGATCTCATTTACGGCGGCAAATTCTATAACAAGCTCGGCGTGAACAACGAGATCCCCTCCGCGCAGAACGCCATCATCAATTCCGTTTTCCGTCGGCATCTGGACGGCCGCGTATTCTGCAACGACCCCGACGTGTTCTTTTTCCGTTATTCCAACCTCGGCTTCAATACGGAGCAAAAGGTGCTTCTGGCAACGATCAACCACATCTGCGGCAACGTTCTTTTCGTTTCGGATAACGCCGAAGAATATAAAGGCGTAGACGTGGACGCGCTTCGTAAGGTATTCGCAAAGTCGACTTTCAGGGTGCTGGACGCCAATTACGTTTCCGAAGACGATATCGTGATCGATCTTGAAAAGGACGGCAACCGGATACAGCTCCGCTTCAACCTGAAAACAGGCAAAAGCAACGTGGAAGATATCATCGGCATCCCCGTATTCAGATAAGGAGGCAACACCATGCTCGCACAGCTTGAAACCATTTTATATCGCATCGGCGCTTTTATTCTCGCGCTGATCTCCACCTTTTCTTCCCTGCTCGGCATGCGCGGCGGCGGCATTCCCAAAGAAGCGGCAACGGAAGATACGCTTTGCATGACGATCGCGGCCATCAGCGATACCCACGTGGGCAAGGACGCCATCGGCGCCGCCTTCCTTACCCCCGGCATGCGGGATATCTCCGATCCCTCGCTGGACGTGGACGCCGTTTTGTTCCTCGGCGACAACACCGACAACGGCAACGTGGATAACTGGGAGGTATTTACCAAAAGCGTTACCGCGAATTGCAAAGTGAAAAACAAAATCGTGCTGCTCGGCAATCACGATACCTGGATCTCCTACGATACCCCGCACGTGTACGAGGAAGGGCTCAAAAACTATCTGCACTATTCCAACCTGATCATGGGCACAAACAACACGCTGCCCTACTTCACAAGAGTATTCAACGGCTACTGGTTCATCTGCCTCGCGCAGGAGGATACCTCCGTTTCCGCCACCATCAGCGATACGCAGCTGAACTGGCTTGAAGAACAGCTTCGGCTTGCCGCTGCGGACGGTAACGGAAAACCGATCTTCGTGCTGCTCCACCAGCCGATGAACTTCACCCACGCCGTCGGCGACAATCTCAACAACAACGGCATCAACGACGGGCAGAGCAAAAAGCTGCAGGCCATACTCGACCGGTATGAAAACGTGTTTTATTTCAGCGGCCACCAGCACTACGGCCTCAACGACGGCACCGATCAGCTGCCTGCGGGCTTCAGCACCGTGGAGCACGTTGGAAGGAACATCACTTCGGTGAACTTCCCCGCCTTCGGCAGAGGCAGCTATTTTGACGGCGGCGACCCGCTCATCGGCGACGGCCTGATCGTAAACGTTTACGCGGACCGCATCGAGTTCCTCGGCCGGAACTTTGTGGCGGGCGGCTGGCTCGATTTCAATCAAACGGTATACTTCACAGGAATTACCGAATAACGAACGCAATCATCAATGAAAGAATCGACCGTGCTCTGTTGAACACGGTCGATTTCATTTTTACGGTTTCCCGCTTCTGCTATTTCATCCTTTTTCCGAAGGGCGGCGCCAGCCCGTCGATCACGCCGAAAAGGAAGTGCGCGATCAATACGAAGGACGGCAGTGCATAAAGCAGATCCTCTATCATAAATTCCACGAATACAACGCCGAGCAGCAGCGAAAGGAAACATTTCAGTTCCGTCGAAACGCGTCTGCCGCGGAGAAAACGGATATAGCTTACGGCGGTAATACCGGTGAACGCAACATACACGGCAAAGGGGACGATACCGCCGAAATCGTATACGTACAGCCAGAAATTATGCGGTACGCCCACCGTTTTTGAATGCACGCCGCCGCCGAAATAGGCAAAGGAGAAATCCTGCAGCACGTTTTTCAGATATTTCCAGCGGGTACTGCGGAAGCCGAGCTCAAAGAATCTAGAAAGCACTGTGCCTGCAAACAGTTCGCGCAGTTGATCCTTAAATAAAGTATATATAACAATGGCCGAAATACCGAGCAAAATACATACAGCAAGAAGGATCACACCGACGCGGGCTTTTCTCTTGTAAAACACAAGCCAAAGGAAAAATGCTGCTGCCAGCAGGACCGGCGTGAACAGCACGGGCAAACGGGTGCCGGTAAGCAAATTAAAGCCGAAGCAAAAGGCGATCATGCCACCGCCGGAGATCCTTTTCCATAAAGGCTTTTCAAAAAAAACGGCGTATGCGCCCCAGGCCGCGCCGAGCAGAAGAGAAGCGCCGAACCCCGTTGCGGTCTTTTCCACCTCGCCGGGGTACCAGATCGACCAGTATTTCCGGTCGGCAGGCACGTTGAGAGGGTTCCTGAGATAAAACGCGTAAGTTGCAAGCGTATATATAATGTAAATAATACACAGCAGCAGAATATAATCGCGCAGCATTTTTTCCTGCGCGTTACGATCGGCATTCCCCGCAAAAAAGTGACTGCCCATCACAAATAAAAATGCGGCCTGCAGCAGGATATAGCTTTGATAATACACGCTTTGCGAGGGATCGTAAGTAAAACCGACGTATACGGCGCAAAACACAAGCAGCAGCACAGCCCCAACGGGTATGTGAAGCCGCAGCTTCTTAAAAACAGCGTAAGCGCCCCACACGCCGAACAACAGCGTAGGCGCCCAAAACACGATCCCGGGCGCCTCGAGCACAAAAGCCGCGCTCAGGACGACCCAAAGCGCGATATAAACACGATCGATCAGTTTGCTGTTTTTTTCCGCTGTCAAATACCTCACGCCCCATCCTTTTATCCTTCAAAATAGTAACACAAATGAAAGAAAAAAGCAAGACAGGGCGAAAAATACGGGCCGAAGATCAATCCTCGGTTTGCTTGGCAAGAAATTGCGCGGCAACCTGCACAAGCTTGATCTCAGCGTTCGAGGGCGCAGGCTTTTCCGTATTCGCCAGCGCGCAGACGCAGCCTGAAACGTCGCCGTTGCCTATGATGGGAAAGGCCAGCGCGGCGATTCGCTCGTCCGCTTCCACCGGATGCACCGTTTCCGCCTCATACGCCCCTGCCACAAACCCGGAGCGGTTTTCCATAACCGATTCCAACTCTCCGGAGATCCGCTTGTCGGCATAGTCCTTTTTCGGCACGCCGGATGCGGCGATCACACGGTCCCTGTCGGTAATCAATACAGGCATTCCCAGCGCCTTGTTCAGCACCTCGGCGTACTGCGCCGTAAATTCCGCAAAATCGCCCATGGGAGAGTATTTCTTAAAGATGACCTCTCCGTCCGCCGCGGTAAAGATCTCAAGGGGATCCCCTTCTCTGATACGCATCGTCCGCCGGATCTCTTTCGGGATCACAACTCTGCCGAGATCGTCGATCCGTCTGACGATTCCTGTCGCTTTCATTTATATATTCACCTCAGAAACAGATTGATTTGTTTCTATTGTAAACCGATTTCATACGCCTATTCCTTTGCCGTAAGTTTTTTTAAAAAAATTAAAAATTTTACTTGTTATTTTTAAACGATTATATTATAATAAGCTAATGTGTGATGATATATCCACTGAATCATGTAACAAAAAAAGCAAAACACTACTACAAGGAAAGGATGGATCCCCCTGCGTTTTTCGCAGCACGGATCGCACAGTGACGTATCATGGACAAAAAAGAGAACGAAAACAACTACCGTGAAGAACGCAAGCAGCGTCTTGCCAAAGCCGCAAAAAAACAGAACAAGAAAAAGGGCGATTCCACCGATGTGATCGTAGGCATCGTCAAGGCCCTTGCCATCGTGGTTGTCATCGGCATCGTTTTAGGGGCGCTTTATGTTTACGGCGTTCCGCAGAGCATCCTGCCCGCCCTGAAAGTGGGAGACAGAACCTACACGATGTCTGAATACAGCTATTATTATTCTTCCACCTTCCAGACGTATGCAAACACCGCTTATTCTTCGCAGTCGCAGTACGGCTTCAATCTTTCGGGCTTCGATTATACGATAAGCCCCGCCGACCAGACGAAAAAAGACGACGACGGCAACGACATCACCTGGGATCAATTCTTCCGCGACAGTGTTGTTGATACGCTTGAAAACTATAACTACTATCTCGGTCTTGCCAAAGAGCAGGGCGTTACGCTGAGCGAAGAAAACCAAAAGCAGATCGACAGCGATATCGAAGAGATCGCCAAGTCCGCCGAAAGCAACAGCTTTTCCACCAGCAGATACATCAGCTATATGTTCGGCAAAGGCCTGAATGAAAAGAAGCTGCGCGCTCTGCTTGCCGATCAGTATCTGGTAGCCCAGATGGTCGAGCTGCAGGAGGACGAGCTGAAAAAAGACGTCACCATGGAGGATATCGAGGCCGTTTACAACGAAGATCCCTCTGATTATCTCTCGGTTGATATCCGTCTTTTAGGCATTGCGATCGAAGACGAAGACAAAGCGGAAGAAACCACCGCAGAAACCACCACCGAAGCCGAAGCCACCGAGGCCGAATCCACCGAAGCCGAAGCCACCGAGGCAGAAGCCACCGAGGCTGAAGCCACGGAAGCCGAAGCCACCGAAGCCGAGGAGACTGCTGCCGCAGATGATACCACCGCCTCCGACGAAACCACCGAAACCGCCGAGGAAGAGCCCTCCGAGCCCAGTGAAGCCGAGCTGATCGCAAACGAAATGCTCAGCAAAGTCACCGACGAGGATTCCTTCATCGAGCTTTGCAAAGAATATTGCGCCGCCGATCAGAAGGCCACCTTCGAAGATCCCTCCGCTTCCCTCGCCATTGGCATCAAGAAATCCACCGTTGCTCAGAATATCGACGAAGACCTTGCCGAGTGGCTGTTCAGCGATGAGCGCGAAGTAGGCGATAAGACCGTATGCGCGGCAAAGGATTACGTTTACGTGATCATGATAAAGAACACCGCCTACCGTGAAGAGACCCCGCTCGCCAGCGCGAGACATATCCTCATTTCTTACAGTGATATCGCCGCCGAGCTTGCAGCCGAAAAGGCCGCCGAGGAAACCACGACCGAAGCTACCGCGCCCACCGAAACCGCCGAAGAGCCCACGGAGGCAACGGCTGAGGAAACCACCGCGGCAAACGAAGAGACCACCGCCGCAAACGAAGAGACCACCGCTGCTGCGATCGACACCGAAGAGGTGCTCACCGCTTCCGACGGCAAAGAGATCCGCTCCGAAGGCGATAAGTATTCCGCCGAGGTCGTTCTCAAGACCTACGAAAAAGCGCTGGAGATCTACAACGAATACCTGAACGGCGAGAAGACCGAAGACGCCTTCGCCGCGCTTGCCGACCAGTACAGCAGCGATACCGCTTCCACCTCCAAGGGTGAAAACAGCAAGACCACCGGCGGCCTTTATGAAGACATTGCCAAGGGCCAGATGGTTGCGCCGTTTGAAAACTGGGTATACGACGAAGCCCGTCAGCCCGGCGACGTGGGTCTGGTACAGACCAGCTACGGCTGGCACGTGATGTACTACGTATCCAGCCACGAAGACGCCCAGTGGGTCGAAACCATTCGGGATAAGATCGTTTCCGATAAGCAGAAGGAATACGAAGAGAGCATTGCCGATCAGATCAAGGGCGCCGCTTCCACCACCGCGCTCACCAAGTTCGCCGGCGATAACGCGCTGCATACGATCGAAAACCTTTACGGTCTTTAATTGACGCATCCCCACCCCATGCGGGTGGGGATTTTTCATGGAAATAAAAAGAACTGCCCTGTGCCGGATCCCACTCCGCACAGGGCGCTTTTCATTGCATTCACATTTTTTTAAGGCGTGTATCTGTAACGCTTCAGGTCCACACGATCGTTCGCCACGAGAATACCGTCCGCCTCCAAACGCCGTTTTTGCGCTTCCAGGCCGCCGAAAGCGTAGCCGTGGCTCAGCTTTCCTTCTGCGTTCACAACCTTGTAGCACGGGTATTTTTCGCCGTCCGGATTGCCGTGCAATATCCGTCCTACCGCCCTTGCGGCCTTTGGATTCCCGCAATACGCCGCGATCTGCCCATAGGTAACCACACACCCGCGCGGGATCGCAAGAAGGAAATCATAGACTTGCTGCGCGTCTATATTTTTATTCTTAATCATGATCCTTTGACCTCCATTTGAAGCGTTCCAAAGAAATGAAGAAAAAATAATGAAAAAACCGTGTAATACGCCTGAAGAAGTCAACGACGTCGGTGCTTAATGAAGAATATTCCAAGGTACAGAAAGAACGCCTAAAAGTGTACCGGTGAAAAACTCGCAAAACCGGATTTAACGAGTTCTTATTGCGTGCAAAGCTCTGAGAGCGTCTACCAGGTGATTTCCCCAATGACCGGTAAGTCCATTCTGCCATTCATATACTGCATTTCCAATTCTCCCCGCTTCAAACTCTTTCATTCCATTTTTCAAATCTGCTGCAATTTCAGACAGATCTTCGGATAGATCTGAACAAACGGCATTTTCACAAACAAACGGATCAAACACTTCCCAGTATAATTTCGGTATCTGTTCATTGAATGTGATTGGCGTTGCACCTATATGTTCAGCCGATATCGGGTCGGTTGTTTCAGGCTCTTTTTCAGGGAGATTACTTGCAGAAGCGTAGAGTTCCATCAATAATTCCATCAAAGCCGAAATATTATCCTTTGCTATTACGCCAGATGTAATAAAACGGCAATACGAGTCTGCCAACCTGTAAAACTCTTTGATTTTTTCCATAGGATAAACCTCTTCAAACACTGAACACAAATATGATCATTTTGCTTTTCTTTTGCTTTCAGCCGATACGCAGAATACTGATTTACTAATACGACTCCACGTTCTAACTGGCGGTTCTGCATACTTCATTGATAGGTCAGGAAGTTTGTTCTCTTTCATATCGGGAAGCCTTTGTTGTTGACAATATCAATTATAAGTCCGGAATGAATAAATGTCAATGATGCCGCCGCAGTCGGCGACTGATGGTGCATCTCCGCTTGCGTACCGAAATGATGTTGCGTCACTTTGCGCCGCCTTGATGCGATGGAGTTTTGCAATAAAATCCGCCTTGCTATTGCCGTAAACGGCTTCATTTAAGATTGAACGCTTTTCAAGGCGGAGAAGAGGAGACTTTCGCGCTGCTTCGCAGCTTGCACCTCTAAACAAACCCGCCGTTCTTCGCTTGGAGCGCTCGCCCGGCTCCCTGTTTTCTCACTCGCCTTTTCTCCCTTCCTCTGCCACCGGCAGCGGGAGAAAAGGCTCCCTCCCGCGCCGGGGAAACCGGCGCACTCGTTCGATCTCCTTCCAACCTTTTATGAAAAAAAACGCACGACATGCGTGCGTTTTTTTATATGGCGGAGAAGAGGAGACTTTCGCGCTGCTTCGCAGCTTGCACCTCTAAACAAACC
>CAMVBR010000049.1 GCA_947165755.1 uncultured Clostridia bacterium | reverse complement strand
ACCGCAATATTTCACAAAGAAGCAACAATATAAAGTTGATTTTCGGTAAAAAAGCTGATAGAATGAAAACAGAATAAAAAAACGGAGGGATCCTTATGGCAAACTGTCCCCATTGCGGGTATCATCTGCGGCTCACCGACTGGAAGCCGGACTGCCCCAAGTGCGGAGTGAACCTGAACTACTACAAGGCCAACGAACGTCTTCTGGACGAATCCGAAAAGGCCGAGGCGGAGCACGCGAAGTTCCAGCCGAAGGTAGACCGCGCCAAGGCCGCCTACGCGGGGAGCTGGAAGGCCATCGCGCGTATCGTGATCACGCTGCTGCCGGTGGCTGCGCTGTTTCTGCCGGTGGTAAAGGCCGACGGGGCGAAAAACGCGATCGATATTTATAAGTATTTGAGCGAAGCGGATCTCGGCGCGCTGCTGGGCGCGGGCGCGGCAGGCGCGAGCGTGGCCGGGCTGGCGCTTTCGGCTGTGATGATCCTCGTGTGCCTGATCCTGATCATTATGTCGCTGGGCAAGCACGGCAAGGGGCGCACCATCGCCCTCTACGGCGTTATGCTCGGCGCGGCGCTGGTATCGCTGGCGGCGTTTTTCCCGGCGGCGAAGGCGACGGCGTTCCCGGGCGTGGAAACGGCGCTTTCCGCCGGCGTGGGCGCGTATTTATACGTGGCGCTGCAGGCCGTAAGCTTTTGCTGGAATCTTTACGTGGTAAAAACCGGCATCCCGGTAAAATACACGCCCTGCCTCATCGGCGGGCTGCCCAGCGAGGAATACTTCGGTTATATTGAAAAGGGCGTTTCCAAAGAGGAGATCCGCCGCAAGATGCTGGTGGCGCTGGCGGAGCTGCAGGTAGACGCCGAGGCCGCCGGGGAGACGGAAGCATGAGCAGGATCCTGATGGATGAGATCACCTACCTTGCTGCCCACGGCACGGACGAGGAGGTCCGCAAAAAGCTCGGCAGCATGGTGAAAACGGACCGCCGCGTGGTCTCGCGCAAGGAGACCGTAGGCTACATGCTCTTCGACGCAAACAACGGCTTCAACATCGACGGGCACAAGAGCCTGTTTACCGACAGCATTCTGAAGATCGACCTCGGCAAGCAATCGCTGTTCAACGCCATCGGCGGCGTTTGGGATATTGTGGACGATATGCTGATCGGCAGCGTTATTGAGAAGACCCGCACCCGCTGGGGCAAATTCGTGCCCTACCTGTTTCTGGCCGGCATCCCCTCGGCGTTGGTATCGTGCGTATACTGGCTGCTGCCCGCCCTGTTTTCGCAGGCCCACGTGGACGACCTCAACTACCTGCCGAAATTTTTTGCTTTCATGCTGCTCGAAATGGTGCTGGAGGGCTTTTCCACCTTCAAGGGCATTTCGGTGGGCGGCTATCTTTCCACCATCACACCCTACCCCAGCGACCGGCGCAGGCTTTTGGCGATCTCAAAGTATTTCACCATCATCTACTCCCGCATTCCCGATATGGTGATCGAGTTTTTGCTGGACTTCATTACCAACGGCATTCTGTTCAAGGACCGTTCCAGCGCCGAGATGATCAAAATGAGCCTGATGATCGTGGGCCCGTTTACCGCCCTGATCTCCGGCGCGGTAACCACGTGGTACGCCACCGTGGCGAAGGAGCGGGTGCACCAGAGCATAGAAAAACCAAAGCTCTCTCAAACGCTGAAAATCGTGTTCACAAACCGCCCGGTGCTGGCATACATGATCAGCAATTCTCTCGGCGCCTTCGGCACCGGCGTTTCCACCAACAACTATTACCGCTGGGTGCTGTTTATGACCACCTTTGAGACCATCGCGGGCATTCCCAGCGTATTCTTCCAGCCCATCGGTTTTTCCAAATACAACGAGCTTTCAAAGCGCTTTTCCACGAAGACGCTGTATATGGTGAGCCAGGTGTTCGCAAAATCCTTTTACATTCCCGTATGGCTCTACGGCCGCTTCCTGAAGGGCAAGGACGGCAAGCCCTTCTTTACCAACCGC
The DNA here is from genome assembly GCA_947165755.1 of uncultured Clostridia bacterium. Classification (GTDB taxonomy): domain Bacteria; phylum Bacillota; class Clostridia; order Oscillospirales; family Acutalibacteraceae; genus RUG806. The sequence continues at coordinate 9,030 of CAMVBR010000049.1, read as the reverse complement.
TGGGCCATGCTGCCCGTAACGGCTGTGTGGGAGATCATTTACGCCACCTTCTGGGGCGTGAAGAGCATTTCGGCGGATGAGATCGGCAACGAGCTCAACGACTATATCGAATGGAAATACGGCTACCGCAGCGAAGCCACCCTGAGCATGGCGGGCACCATTTTCGGCAAGATCCCCAACCGCATCAACGGCATTTTGGAGCCGCTGTATAAAAAATGGATCGGTTACGACCAGTCCGCCTACCCCGAAAAACGCCCGCAGCCCGAAAAGGCGCAGCGGTGGATCTTCGCCATGGCCACCATCATCACCGCGGCGGTGGTGCTCATCGGCGTGGCGCCCATGTTCGGCTACAATATCGATAAGGGCATGCGCGACGAGATGTATAAGGAGCTCAACGCCCGCCGCGCCGCCACCGCGCAGAAGATCAACGAGGCCTACGAAGAGGGCGCCGAGCAATGACCGGGCCCCTGAAATTCAGAAACGGCGTATTTACCGTGCTGCAGGTGAGCGACGCGCAGGATCTGCAGTACGTGCGCCGCACCATGCTGTGGATGCTGGAAAGGGCCTACGACCGCGTAAAGCCCGACCTTATTCTGCTCACCGGCGACAACACGCTGGGCAACCACTTCCGCGACGCGCTGCCCGTGGTAAGCAAGCTGACCGTGAACACCAAAGAAAAGGAATTCCGCGCCATGCAGAAGGCGCTGGCCTACGTGCTGGAGCCCATCGCAAAGCGAAACATCCCCTTCGCCATGATCTACGGCAACCACGATGATATGAACGAGATCACGAAGGAGGAGCAGGCGGAGATCTACCGTGATTACCCCGGCTGCGTCGGCCTCGATAACCCCGATAAAAGCGTGGACGTGGATACCTACAACATCCCCATTTACAGCGAGGACGGCAGCCGCGTGGCCTTCAACCTGTGGATGCTGGATTCCGCGTGGACGGACCACGAGCAAAAGCGCGGCTTTTGCGAAATAAAGCCCGAAACCACGGCGTGGTACGTTAAAACCGCCAAGGCGCTGGCGGAAGAAAACGGCGGCGCGCCGGTGCCCGCCCTGCTGTTTCAGCACGTGCCGCTGCGCGAAACGCTGCGGCTGATCGAGGAATGCGATAAAGCCCACGGCGCGGTGGCGCAGGACGGCAAATACTACCGCCTGAAGCCGGACACGCACGGCGTGATGGGCGAATACCCCAGCGTATGCGATACGGACGCGGGCCTGTTTGCGGCGATCAAGCAAAACGGCGACGTAAAGGCCGTAGTATTCGGCCACGACCACCTGAACTGCTTTGAGGGCCGCTTGGACGGCTTGGATTTCATACAGACCGCCTCGGCCTCCTTCCGCTGCTACGGCAGCCCCCACCGGGGCGCAAGGGTATTCCGCCTGTATGAGGACGGACGTTACGAAACAGAGCACCTGCGGTATTTCGACCTGTGCGGCAAAAATCCCGTGAGCGCCCTGCGCTATCTGTGGGACGCGGACGACGTTTGGAAGATAAAAGCCGCCTTGCTTGGAACATTGGCAACGGGCGCTGTTGCCGTAACTGCGGCCGCTGCAATCAGCCGCAAAATGCGTAATGCGTAATTTATCATGCGCATAATGCAGACTCTTTCTCTAATGAGAAATGAGAAATGAGGAATTAGGAATGATGGATGGACTCCGTCCATACCTGATTCATATAAAGCTCTGCCCGTAAAGCTGCAGGACCTTGCCATACATTCCAATTTTAAAAAATCCGGCTTAAAGCCGCCGACATTTCTCATTTCTCATTTCTCATTTTCAGACAAGCTGTTATTCCCATAAAATAAAAAAGAAAGCCTCTCCGCAAAGGCTTTCTTTTTTGATCGTTCATCGTTGATCGTTTATCCCGAACATACGGAACAGCTCCACGCGGCTGTTGATGCCCAGCCTTTTATAGAGCTCGGCGGTGTGGGTTTTTACGGTGGATTCGGAAAGACCCAGCTCCCCCGCGATCTGGCGGCGGGTTTTGGCCTGCAGCAGCAAACGCGCCACCTCCGCCTGCCGGGGCGTGAGCTCGTAGGCGGCAAAGGGGTCCTCCGGCACGGCGGACGGTATGGCTTCGGGCGCAATCGGCGGATCTTCGGGAGAGGGTTCCTGGGTTTCGGCGTTTTCCGGGGGCGCATCCCCTGCCGGGGCGGGCATATCGTTTGCGTGCAGCCGCCCCAACCACGGGGTGGAAAACAGATATTTATAGCTGTAGGGCGCTAAGATCAGCGCCAGCAGCACCACCGTGAGCACCGCCACCAGTGTGGCCGCGGGCACCATGGCGGGGGCGAAGTTCTCCACCAGATCGTCGCTGAAATTCGTCACGGGCGATACGATGCAGAAGATGAGCGTACACTTTTTGAGCAGTCGGTAGCTGGCAAACTGCCGGTGGGCGCAGCTCAGCATATACATGCTCAGCGGCCAGCCGAGAATGGTGAGGCCCCCGAAGAAGTAGGCGGGCTTTTCACTGCCCATACGCGGCGCGAGCACCGCGAACACGCCCAGCCCCACCGCGGCGAAGAACACGAGATTCCACACGTGCCACACGTTGGCGCGGATCACGCCCAGTAAGATCACCAGCGCGGCCAGCGAAAGCATGGCCCCCAAAAGCTGCCAGCGCATTTCGGGGCGAAAATCGTAATCCACGATGCCCCACACGTAGCCGTCGATCATAAAATAGGCGATGAAATACGCCATGGCCCAATAGAGCCCCTTGGTATCCGCCGGGGTGCTCTCTTTTTTCACCTCGAGATCGGGCTCCTTAAACAGCAGCAGGCAAACGCACATACCCGCCAGAAGCAGCAGCGCCAGCGCTTTGCCGAACCATAAGGGGAACAGATCGGGATCGGAATAGCGGATGAGATTGCAAACGAAATGCATGACCGCCATGCCGTAGAGCCGCTCGGCGTTATTGAGCGCGAAGGCGTAGCCGCACCGGGCGCTTGTGACCGCGCCGCCGAGGCCCGCGTAGGCGATCAGGCCCGTGAGCAGCCGCCCCGTGCCCTCAGGCAGAAGGATATAGGGCAGAAAGCCCGCCGCGCACACCGCCACGCTCCCGCGCACCAGCGGGCGGAACCGCTCGCTCCAGAGCAGCATAACGAGCAGGGAAGCGGCCCCGTGGGCGATCATGAACCACGTATAGCCCCGGATGCCGAGAAAGGACGCGCCCACCGGCAGAAAATGGGAGCGGGTGGAAAACAACAGCAGCTCGAACACGTAGGCGAGGGCGTATTTCAGCCGCGCCGGCCTGATATTGCCGAAGCGCAGATCGTCGTCGCGCTTTCTGAGCGTATGGCAGGCGCTTTTCAGCCGCCGCGCGTATGCGTTCATCCCCGCAGCCCCTTTCTTTCGTGATTATACAAGATTATATCAAATCAAAGGATTTCGCGCAAGTAGCTGATAAAAAATTAAAGTTTCTTATGGACGTTGCCTGAATTTCCGAAATTTCCCTTGACTTTTGGTCTGTTTTAAGTAAAATCTAAAGTGGGAGTTTGGATTTGCATATAATTGAGGTGATTTTATGTTTTTTGAGAGAACCGTTGCGCAAACCGTATTGAACGTGAACGATACGTTCCCCGTGCTGCTGGTCACGGGGCCGCGGCAGGTGGGAAAATCCACGCTGCTGGAAAAGCTCGCCGCCCCCGACCGCAAACGCGTTTCTCTGGATAATCCCACGCTGCGCGTGCTGGCAAAAACCGACCCGGAGCTGTTTTTGCAGCGTTACGCGCCCCCGGTGCTGATCGACGAGGTGCAGTACGCGCCGGAGCTGTTTCCGTTTATCAAGATCATTGTGGATCAGAGAAAAACCCCCGGCGATTTCTGGCTGACCGGCTCGCAGATGTTCCGTATGATGCAGAGCCTTACCGAATCGCTGGCGGGCAGAGTGGGCATCGTACCCATGCTGGGGCTGACGAGCGCGGAGCTCGACGGGCGTCATCCGGGGCCGTTTACCGCAGACGTTCCCGCGCTCACGGCGCGCCTGCAGGCGGCGTCCCCCAAAACCGTGACGCAGATCTTTGAGCGCATCTTCACCGGCTCCATGCCCCGGCTTTATGAAACGGAGAACGTGAACCGCGAGATCTACTTTGAATCGTATCTTGATACCTATCTTTCCCGCGATATCCGCGATCTGGAGCAGGTGGCGGATGAAACGGCGTATATGAATTTCATTCGCGTGGTTGCGGCGCGTACCGCCACCAACGTCAATTATGAAGCGCTGGCGCAGGAGACGGGGATCAGCGCGCCCACGGCAAAAAAATGGCTTTCCATTCTGATTTCCTGCGGCATCGTGGCACTGATCGAGCCGTATTCCAACAACGCCTTAAAGCGCGTAGTCAAAGCGCCGCGTATGTATTTTTTGGATACGGGGCTATGCGCCCATCTGATGGGCTGGGGCAGCGCGGCCGTGCTGGAAAACAGCGCCATGAGCGGCGCGTTTTTTGAAACGTGGGTAGTGGGAGAGATCTATAAGAGCTACCTGAACGCGGGCAAGCGTCCGCCCCTGTATTTCTATCGGGACAGCAACAAAAAAGAGATCGATCTGATCTTGTGGCAGAACGGCAGGGTCAACCCCGTTGAGATCAAAAAAAGCAGCGCCCCGAAAGACGCGGTAAAAAACTTTTCCGTTTTGGCCCCGATCGCAAAGGAGCCCGAAACAAACGAATCCGGCGCCTCTCACCTGAAAACGGAGATCGGTACCGGCGCCGTGGTATGTATGGCCTCCGACCTGATCCCCATTGACCGCAGCAATTGGTTCGTTCCCGCATGGATCATCTGATTTTCAATGCTTTTCCCCCAAAAGTACGAGCCGGAATCCCCTCCCACGGACGCCTTTTTCGCAAAAAAACGGTTGTATAAAATCATAAAACACGGTATAATGGTTGCACCAAACGAAAAAGGAGATTTTTTATGGGCCTTTTCGACAAACTCAAAAAGAGCGTGGAGCTCGGCGCGAAGGCGCTGGGGGACCTCGCCGAAACCGGCGCGAAGGCGCTGAACGACCTTGCAGAATCCGCCGGCGCGAAAGAATCGAACGACGTTTACGATTTTGCCCCGTCGCAGCCGCAGCGCCCCGCGGCAGCAGCCTCCGGCGACAGCTGGGGCGACGAGATGCCCGCCGAGGAGAATCAGTACAATTTTTCGGGCAATTACGTGCAGTATTTTGAAAAGGTGCTGCGCGAGGAATTCCCGGCCTACACCGTAAAAACCGACGATTCGGACAGAACCCGCCGCACCGTGTTCACGCTTTACAGCGGTATGCGCAAGGCGCTGGTGGTTGAGGTAATGACGGAATTCTCGGCGGCGCAGAAGCTCCGCCGCCAATGTGAGGCCGAGGGCACGCCCTACCTGCGCTTTTATTTCGACCACCGCGGCTGGTGGAACACGCGCAGCTACGTAACCCGCCGCGTGCGCGCCGCGCTGCGCTGAATATCGCTTAAAACAGAAAGAGAACGCGTTTTTCGCGCCTGCGGCGGACCCGGCGCAAGGCATTTTTGCGGCTTCGCAGGCAGCCGCCTTGCGTACGGTCTTGTACATCCCTGAATTTCAGGGATTTAACCTTTTCTCTTTCTGTTTTTTTCTTTTATGTCGCTGTTGGAAGAGCTTGCCCGGCCGGAGCGCTGGGAGCAGTTTTATACCTATAAATCGGAGCTTGCCTGTCAGAAGCAGTTCGCAGCCGAACTGCGCGCGTTCATCGACGGGCAGGCTTATTTTTGCGTTTGCGAAAAGATCGCCGCAGGCGGGCGCTTTCCGCTGCCGAAGAAGAGCGTGATCAGCAAAATGAGCTCGCAGAAAAAGCGGACGGTGTATTCGTACCCGCCAAACGAAAACGCCGTGCTCAAGCTCCTCACGTGGCTGCTGCTGCGAAAATACGACGGGATCTTTTCGCCCAACCTATGGTCCTTCCGCCCCGGGCGCACCGCCAAGGACGCGGTTTTGCGCCTGGGGCGCATGGGCGGCGCGCGGCGCTGCTGGGCCTATAAGGCGGATATCGGCAACTATTTCAATTCCATCCCCGTAGACAAGCTGCTGCCCCTGCTGCGCGAAACGCTGGCGGACGACAAGCCGCTTTACGCCTTTCTGGCGGCGCTGCTTTCGGAGCCCGCGGTTATGGACCGGGGAAACCCCGTGACCGAGCAAAAGGGCATTATGGCGGGCACGCCGCTCGCCTCCTTCTACGCCAACCTGTACTTAAAGGCGCTGGACGCGCATTTTTACGCCGCCGGGGTCCCCTACGCCCGGTATTCGGACGATATCATCCTGTTTGCCGAAACGAGGGAACTCGCCGAGGCCCACGCCGATTTCATCAGGGCGTTTCTTGCGGAGCGGGGGCTTGCGATGAACCCCGAGAAGGAGCGGCTCTTCTCCCCCGACGAGGGCTGGGATTTTCTGGGCTTTCACGTGAACGGGGACGAGATCGACCTCGCCCCGGCGAGCGTAGCCAAAATGAAGGGCAAAATGCGGCGCAAATCGCGGGCACTCAGGCGCTGGGCGGACAAAAACGACCTCGACGGCAAAAAGGCCGCCGCCGCGTTTATTCGCGTGTTCAACCGCAAGCTGTTTGAGAACGCCGAAAACCGGGAGCTGACCTGGGCCTACTGGTTCTTTCCGGTGCTCACCACCGATCAAAGCCTGAAGACCATCGACGCCTACGCGCAGGACTGCATCCGTTTTCTTCTCACGGGCAGGCATAACAAGGGGCGCTTTCAGGCGACCTACGACGATATGAAGGCGCTGGGCTATAAAAATCTGGTGCACGAGTTTTACGCGTTCAAAAAAGAGAAAAAAGAATAGACGGATTATTACGGAAATTCCAGTGGCCAGCAGCCAGTGGTCAGTGGTCAGCATCCGTTAAGGCAGGCTGATCCGGTCACAGGCCACCGGTCACTGGCCACTGGCCACTGGTTACTGGTCACTTGCTCAGCGACAAACTGAAATTCGGCAGTTCTCCACACAGAATCCGTGAGTTTTTTTTCGCACAACCCCGTTTCATCCGCAGCCGGAAGCCACGCCGCTTCCGGCTGTATTTGTGCTCATAAATCAAACACTATTATATTAAATTGTTGGATATTCCTCCCCTTTTTGCCCAACTCACCCAAATGTACGAGTTAAAAATAAGAACGATATCCTGTATTATATAGTTGACTTTTTATACGGAGGTGCAAGTCAAAAATGAAAAAACTGTTATCCGCGGCATTGGCGCTGGCCATGCTGCTCACTGTGATCGCGCCCGCGTTTGCGGCAACGCCGCGCGCCTGGGACGCGGAAAAGAAAGGCTTTGTTCTCACCGACGGCCCTGAGATCATCCGTCTGGCTGAGGATTCCGACGAGTACGGCACTTGGGTGAACGCCTACTACCGCAACACACCCGAACTGCGGGAGATTGGAGACGCTTTCTACGCCGCGGTTGGAAATGAAGACAAAGTCTACGGGGATCCTCTGGGCCTCAGCACAGACGACGTCGACGGCGACTTGGAGGTTGCCGTGCAGGTCGCCTATTCCTTCGACGGCGTCAACTGGGTCAACGACTGGGAAGCGGGAGACAGCTGGACCACCGTTACGTCGTTCGACCGCGATGGCGACGGTTTCAACGAATACTGCAATATGCCGATGAAAGGCCAGAACGAAAAAGATTATTACGGAGAGATCAAGGTATTCGACGGCACGGACGGTTGCTTCTCCGCTTTCTGGTGCGATCCGAAAGAAGGCATGTCGATCAAACAGGCGATCACGCTTCGCAACAACGCCATGCTGCAGGGCAGAGGCGAGTATCTGGGCAGTTATCAGAAAGATACTGACGACGACGATTACGGCATGGCGGTGGATTTCAACGCCCATACGCTGTACGTAAAGGCGCGCTACCGCGTGTGGAATTCTTTGAGGATCAGGGAAGACGGCCAACAGGTATATTCGTCGGAAGACGTTTATTATTCCAACTGGGGCAATATCAAAACGTTCAATAACGACACCGCCGGCCCCGAAGCCCAGGACTGCGTCCCGGACGTCAGCGTTCTGAAATCCGACGTTGCTCCGGAACTCAAGGCGCTCTCGTCAAGGCGTGAAAAGGTGACCGAGGACGGGGTCGAGATCACCCAGACGACCTACCAGCTCGCCGTGGATTACCCCGCCGCGCTGGACGAAGCGCTTGCCAAATTCCGCGCGTACGATTGGAACAGAGACCGCGACATCCGCGAGGAGATCACGGGCGAGTGGTGGGATCCCCAACTCGTGATCGAGTTCCGGGTCAACAACGGCGACTGGTTTTTCTTTGAACAACACGACGTCTCCACGCCGTACTTCTTTTTCTGCGATAACACGTGGTATATGCGCGACAAGCTGGAGGCCGTCGGCTTCCGGCCCGGCGATACCGTCTATCTGCGCGCACGCGTCTATGGCGGCGACAGCTTCTATACCGGGAGAGAAGACGACGGACCGGACTGCGATAAGGTTTTCGAACAGGAAAACGTAAATATCCGCAGCGGCATTTCCAACATATTGGAGCTGAACCTAAGCGGCATCTACAATATTACGTATGAACTGAACGGCGGCAGCTTTGCGTGGGGCACCACACAGAAGCGCCAGTTCGACGAGGACAGCGATTTCACCGTGGACCTGACCTCGGAGGACTACACGCCCACAAAGAAAAACTACGCCTTTAAGGGCTGGTTTGAGGACGCGGCCTTTACGAAGCCCGTCACCTCGTTCAACACGGAACTGAAAATGAGCCGCACCTACTACGCAAAATGGGAAGAGCTGCCCTATTATGAGCTGAGCTACAATAACGGCGCAATCACGGGCGGCGTATGGAACCCCAACCCCGAGCGCATCTATCCTGACGATGGCCAGGCAAACGACGGCGTGATTACGCTGACCGACGCCGAATACACCGGCGCCGCCTTCCTCGGCTGGTACGATGCGCCTACGGGCGGAAACAAGGTCACCACGCTCAGCTACGCCGCCATGACTGGAAATATGACGCTGTACGCGCACTGGGAGCTGCCAACCTACACCATCACTTATT
>CAMVBR010000048.1 GCA_947165755.1 uncultured Clostridia bacterium | reverse complement strand
TGGGCGGCAACGCCGAATACCTGGCGCTGGCCGAGCTGCGCAAAATGGAATTCCCCGAGGAGCTCATCGTGGAGGCCACCGGCTTTTCCGAGACCGACGATCCCGATATCATCGAGGTGCGCCGAGTGTTTTCGGAGCTGGAGAAAAAATACAAGGACGAGCTCAAGGACGAAGCCGAAAAGGTGCGCGCCGCGGGCGGCCTGTTCATTCTGGGCACCGTGCGCCACGAGGCGCGGCGTATCGATAACCAGCTGCGCGGCCGTTCCGGCCGTCAGGGCGACCCGGGCGAGAGCCGTTTCTTCCTCTCCGCCGAGGACGATCTGATGCGTCTGTTTGCCGGCGACCGGTTCTATAACGCCCTGAATATGTTCAATCTCCCCGAGGACCAGCCCATCGAGGCCAAAATATTCTCCAGCGCCGTGGAAATGGCGCAGAAGCGCGTGGAGGGCAACAACTTCGCCATCCGCAAGAACGTGCTGCAGTACGACGACGTGATGAATGTGCAGCGCGAGGTGATCTACAAGCAGCGCAACCAGGTGCTGGACGGCGTGGATATGGACGCCACCATCCGCAAGATGATCACCGAAAGCATCGCCGACAACGTGGGCTTCTACTGCGCCGGAAACGAAGCCGACCAGTGGAACATTGCCGGCCTTACCACGAAATACGCGTGGCTGCTGGGCGAAACCGAGCTGCCCGAGCTCAGAAAAACCGCCGACGTGGTGAAATACCTCACCGATCTGGCCATCTCCCGCCTCGACGAAATGGAAGCCCTCTACGGCAAGGAGCGGCTCATGAAGCTGGAGCACAAGGTGCTCATCATGAACGTGGACCTGCTGTGGATGGACCACATCGACGCCATGGATCAGCTCAAGCGAGGCATCGGCCTTCGGGCTTACGCCCAGCACGATCCCGTGGTGGCCTACCGGCAGGAGGGCTTTGAGATGTTCGAGGAGATGACCAACTCCATCCGCGAGAATACGGTGCAGATGCTGCTCACCGCGGTGCTGCGCAGCGAAGAAGACCTGAAGCGCACCCAAACCGTGACCATCACCTCCACCTCGGGCGCCTCCGACGGCAGCGAAAAGAAGCAGCCGGTGAAAAAAGGCCAAAAGATCGGCCGCAACGACCCCTGCCCCTGCGGCAGCGGCAAAAAATATAAGCAGTGCTGCGGCAGATAAGCCGCAATCCGGGGGAAAACATGGATCCGAACAACCCTTACAATCCCAATATCGCGCCTTCCGGGGCCGCGCCGCGGCGAAGGCCCCTGCGCGAGACGCCCTACACCCGCCGCGCGCTGTTCTTCACGGGCAACGTGATCGGGCTCGGCTTTCTGGGCTATCTGCTCATGAGCCTGCTCTACTCCATGGTGCTGCGGTCCTTCGAGCCGCTCAGGGAGCTGTATCTCAACGCGCCGCTCTATTCCTACCTGATGGAGATCGTTTACTCCTACATGTGCGTGGGGCTGCCGTTTCTGATCGTTTTTATTCTGCTGAAACACACCCGGCTCTACCGTGAGCTCCGGCTGCCCTACGGCGCGCCCTATAAAGCCGGCGATGCCGCCCTGCTCGTGCCCGCCGCGCTGGGGCTGTGCTTTGTGGGCAGCATCGCGGCGAACTACTTTGCCGCGCTGGCGGACGCCAACGGCTTCGGCTTTCTTTCTTACTATGAGGCGCTGAAGCCGGAGCCGGTGCCCTCGGGGCTTCTCGGCGTGGCGGTGCTCACGCTCAGAAGCGCGCTGGTGCCCGCTTTGCTGGAGGAATTCGCCTTCCGGGGCGTGATTTTGCAGACGCTGCGCAAATACGGCGATTGGTTCGCCATCGTATCCACCGCCGTTCTGTTCGGCCTGATGCACGGCAACCTGACCCAGATGCCCTTCGCCGTTATCGCGGGGGTGGCCATGGGGTACGCGGCCGTGGTCACCGGGTCGCTGAGAACGAGCATCGCCGTGCATTTTATCAATAACTTCGTTTCCGTTGTGATCGCCCTCATCTCCGAGCGGATGGGGGAGAACGCTTCGATCATGGCTTCCAACGCCGTGATTTACGCGGGCATCGGCCTCGGACTCGTTTGTATCGCGGTGTACTTTTTCCGCAAGCCCAACGCTTTGCGGCTCCGCCCGGGCGTGTGCGGCCCCATCGGCGGCAAGGGCCGCGCGCTGTTTCTGGCGCCCGTGCTGCTCATCGCCGTGCTGTGGCTTTTGTGGTATACCGTGAACGATATCTCCGGCTTTGCCGAATGGGTAAAGGGGCTGTAATATGGAGCCGACGCTGATCACCTCCCGCCAAAATCCCCGCGTGAAAGCGGCCGCCGCGCTGCTGGACGCGAAGGAACGCAAAAAAACAGGGCTCTTTTTATTGGAAGGCGCGCGCCTGTGCGCGGACGCCGCCGAAAACGGCGTGGCGGTGGAAACGCTGCTCGTCACGCCCCGCGCCGCCGAGGGCTACGCGCCCTATTACGAGGCCGTGCGCGCCGCCGCCGAAGAAACCTTCTTCATCGACGAAACCGTGGCCGAAAAGCTCTCCGATACCGCCGCCAGCCAGCATTTCTTCTGCGTTTGCCGCAAGCGCGAAACGCCCTTGGCGATCGACCCCGCCGGGTTCTATCTGATCACCGACCGGGTGCAGAACCCCGATAACTTAGGGGCGCTCTCCCGCAGCGCCGAGGCCTTCGGCGCCGCCGGGCTCATCGTGTGCGGCGGGTGCGATATCTATTCGCCCAAGGCGCTCAGGGCTTCCATGGGGGCGCTGCTGCGGTTCCCCGTGTACCGCGAGGCGGACGCCGCCGGGGTCGTGGAAACGCTGACCGGCCGCGGCATGCGCGTGTTCGCCGCTCTGCTCAGCGATACCGCCCGGGACGTGCGCGCCGTGTCCCTTACGGGCGGCGGGGCGCTCGTGATCGGCAACGAGGGCGCCGGCGTGAGCGACGCCGTCGCCGCAAAATGCACCGACCACGTGATCATTCCCATGGCGGGCAGGGCCGAAAGCCTGAACGCCGCCGCAGCCGGCGCCGTGCTGCTGTGGGAGCTGTGGGGAAGAAGATCAACGATCAATTAAGAATGAAGAATTAAACTTCGGCGCTTGACCCCAATACGCAATACTTACTATGTCCACACAGAATCTTGTTTACTGGCTGGCCCTGCACGCCGCGTTCGGCGGCACGGCAGCCGCCGGGGAGCTGCTCCGGTCAAAACTGAATATAGAACCGCTGCTGGAGGGAGATCCGGCGCTGTTTGAAAAAACGGGGGAGATCTCGTCCGAGCTGGCGGAGCGGCTGCGGCAGGCGCAGCGCCTGCTTTCGCAGGGCGCTTCCATAGCCGGGGTATGCCGCAATATGGGCTGGGCGGTGCTCACGCCCTTCAGCCGCTGTTACCCGAAGGCGTTTTTATCGCTGAAGGATCCGCCTCTGGCCCTGTTTGCCGCGGGCGACCCGGAATGGCTGCTGCAGGAGCAAACCGCCGCCGTGGTGGGAACCCGCCGCCCTGAAAAGAGCGCCGTGATCGCGGCGTACCGGCTGGCGCGGGCCTTCTCCGAAAACGGGATCGTTACGGTGAGCGGCGGCGCTTTGGGCGTGGATTCCGCCGCCCATGAGGGCGCGCTCAGCGGCCCCGGCGCAACGGTGGCGGTGCTGGGCAACGGCCTCGGCCACAACTACCTGCCCGAAAAGGTATTTATGCGCAGGCGCATTCAGGCGCGGGGCGCGCTCATCACCGAGCTTATGCCCTTTGCCGCGCCCACCGCATCCACCTTCCCGCGGCGCAACCGGCTGATCGCCGCTTTGGGGCAAACGCTCACCGTGGCGCAGTCCGGCGAGAAGGGCGGCTCCATGATCAGCGCGGCCTACGCCAAAAGCTACGGCAGAGCGCGCTTCGCCTTCAGCGACGCCGTATGCCCCTCCGCGGGCTGCGAAAAGCTGATCGCCGAGGGCGCCGCGCCCGTATCGGACGCCGCCGACGTGCTCGCGTTTTACGGCAAGGCAAAGGTCAGCGTACCGCTTTCGGACGACGGTGCCGAGCTGCCGCCGATCCTGGATCCGAAGGCCTGCTCCCCCGAGCAGTTCGCGGTGCTCAGCGGCGCGAATCTGGAAGAGGCCCTGCCGCTGTACAATATGCTTCTTGCCCGGCCGGAGGAAGCCCGCGTCCGTCCGAACCCCGCCCCCAAGCCTGCGCAGCCCGCCAAGCTGCCGCTGGAGGCCGTGGCGCTCAAGCAGAAGATCGCCGACGCGCAGGGGCTCACGGGCGATACCCGCGCCGTATTCCTCGCGCTGGAGGAGACCCCGCTGGGGCTGGACGATCTCGCCGCCCTCGCGTCCCTCACGCCGCCGCAGGCGATGACCGCCGTTACCATGCTGGAGCTGGCGGACCTGGCGGAAACGCTGCCGGGGGACAGGGTAAAATTAAGAATTAAGAATTAGGAATTAACATATTCTTTCCGGTTAATATAAAATCATTTGAGAGGATCAGACTGCAATGCAAAATTTGGTGATCGTGGAGTCGCCTGCCAAGGCGAAAACCATTCAGAAATATCTGGGCGCGGGCTATGAGGTGCGCGCCTCCATGGGGCACGTGAGAGATCTGTATTCCACCAAGCTCAGCGTGGACGTGAATCACGATTTCGAGCCCAACTATACGGTGATCAAGGGGAAGGAAAAGCTCATCGCCGAGCTCAAAGCGCTGGCGGAGAAGAGCGATACCGTGTATCTCGCAACAGACCCCGACCGTGAGGGAGAGGCCATTTCGTGGCATCTGGCAACGGTGCTGGGGCTGGATATGAACCTGACCAACCGCGTGAAATTCAACGAGATCAATAAGCGCAGCGTGTGCGACGGCATCGCCCACCCCTCGAAGATCGATTTGGATCTGGTGAACGCCCAGCAGGCGCGCCGCATTCTGGATCGGCTTGTGGGCTACCGCCTTTCTCCCTTTATTTCGCAAAAGATCCACCGCGGCCTTTCCGCCGGGCGCGTGCAGAGCGTGGCCCTGCGGCTGGTGGTGGACCGGGAGGAGGAGATTGCCCGCTTCGTGCCTGAGGAATTCTGGACCATTGAGGCCACGCTGACCCCGCCCGCCTCCAAAAAACAGTTCAAGGCCGCCTTTACCGGCGACGAGACCGGCAAGATCAAGCTGAATAACGAAGCCAACACAAAGGCCATCCTCGCCCGCCTCGAGGGCGCGGCCTACCGGGTGGCGGAGGTGAAAAAGGGCGTGCGCAAAAAGCAGCCCTCGCCCCCGTTCATCACCTCCACTTTGCAGCAGGAGGCCTCCCGCCAGCTGGGCTTTACCGCCAAGCGCACCATGAAGGTGGCGCAGGAGCTCTACGAGGGCGTGGAGGTAGAGGGCTACGGCAGCGTGGGCCTTATCACCTATATGCGTACCGATTCGCTGCGCATCAGCGAGGAATCCCGCGCCGAGGGCAACCGCTTCATTTCCGAGCGCTACGGCGAAAAATACCTGCCCGATAAGCCCCGTTACTTCAAATCCCGGGCCTCTGCGCAGGACGGCCACGAGGCCATCCGCCCCTCGAACGTGTATCTCACCCCCGAGGCCGCCAAGGGCTCCCTTACCTCGGAGCAGCATAAGCTCTACTCCCTCATCTGGCGGCGTTTTCTCGCAAGCCTGATGGCAAATTCGCTGCAGGATACGCTGAAGGCCGAGATCCGCGCCTCGCAGGGGGACGAAGCTCGCTATATCGTGTTTTCCGCCAGCGGCTATTCCGTGCGGTTCGACGGCTACACCGCCCTGTACGATAACTCCTACGAGGACGAAGACGGCAAAACCGCCCTGCCCGAGCTTTCGGCGGACGACCTGCTCAGATTGAAGGACCTCAAGGACGAGCAGCACTTCACTCAGCCGCCCCAGCGCTATACCGAGGCAAGCCTCATCAAGATGCTCGAGGAAACCGGCGTGGGCCGCCCCAGCACCTACGCTTCCATCCTCTCTACCATTCTGGACCGCGATTACGTGGAGCGGGAATCCAAAAAGACCCTGAAGCCCACGGAGCTGGGCACGGCCATCACCGCGCTGCTCAAGGAAAAATTCCCCAAGATCGTGAATACCAAATTCACCGCGGGCATGGAGGCGGATCTCGATAAGATCGAGGCCGGCGGCTACGACTACGTGAAGATGCTGCACGCGTTCTACGATGAATTTGAAGATACGCTGCAAAAGGCGAAATCCTCCATGGAGGGCGTGAAGATCAGCCTTGAATCCGATAAAACGGACGTGATCTGCGAAAAGTGCGGCGCCAATATGGTGGTGAAGGTGGGCCGCTTCGGCAAATTCCTGGCCTGCCCCAATTACCCCACCTGCAAAAACACCAAGCCCTTCGTGGAAAATACCGAGGGCCGCTGCCCCGTGTGCGGCGGCGAGGTGATCGGCAAGAAGAGCAAGAAGGGCCACACCTTCTACGGCTGCTCCAACTATCCCGAATGCAACTTCATGACCTGGGATAAGCCCACCGGGCAGGCCTGCCCCAAGTGCGGCAAAACCCTGTTCCGCACCCGCGCCGGCAAGCTGCACTGCCTTGCCGAGGGCTGCGGCTGCGAGGTCTCCGCAAGGGGGAAGAAATCCGATGAATGAGGTTACCGTCATCGGCGGCGGCTTCGCCGGGTGCGAGGCGGCCATGCAGCTTGCGAAGCGCGGGATCCGCGTAAAGCTGTACGAAATGAAGCCGGTGCGGTTTTCCCCGGCGCATAAAAGCGAGAAGCTGTGCGAGCTGGTGTGCTCCAACTCCTTCAAGGCGCAGCGGGTCGAGAGCGCCGCGGGGCTGCTCAAGGCCGAAATGGAGCTGCTGGGCTCCGTGTGCGTAAAATGCGCAAAGGAAACGGCCGTGCCCGCGGGCGGCGCGCTGGCGGTGGACCGCGAGCTGTTTTCCGCCGCCGTAACGGGGGCAGTTGAAAACGAGCCGAATATAGAGATCGTGCGCGAAGAGGTCACCGCCGTTCCCCGCGAGGGCGTGGTGATCGTGGCGGCGGGCCCGCTGGCAAGCGAAGCCCTGAGCGCCGATATCGCCGGGCTATGCGGCGCGCCCCTCAGCTTTTTCGACGCGGCCGCCCCCATCGTGACCGCCGAAAGCATCGATATGACTCGCGCCTTCGTGCAGTCCCGCTACGAAAAGGGCGGCGACGATTACGTGAACTGCCCCATGAACAAAGAGGAATACGAGGCGTTTTATGCCGCGCTGGTCTCCGCCGAGCGGGTGATATTGCACGACTTCGAGAAGGACGGCGTCTACGAGGGCTGCATGCCCATCGAGGTGATGGCGGCCCGGGGCGAAAACACCATCCGCTTCGGCCCCATGAAGCCGGTGGGGCTCAGGGACCCCGCCACCGGCCACCGGCCCTGGGCGGTGCTGCAGCTGCGCAAAGAGAACGCCGCCGGTACGCTCTATAATTTAGTGGGGTTCCAAACCAACCTGAAATTCGGCGAGCAGCAGCGGGTATTCTCCATGATCCCGGCGCTGAAAAACGCGGAGTTCGTGCGCTACGGCGTGATGCACCGCAATACCTTCCTGAAATCGCCGGGGTTGCTCACCCCCGCCTACGCCGTGAAAAACCGGCCCTCGCTGTTCTTCGCGGGGCAGATCACCGGCGTGGAGGGCTATATGGAATCCGCCGGGTCCGGCATTCTGGCCGGGATCAACGCGGCCCGGTACGTATTGGGCGAGCCGCCGCTGATTTTGCCCGAAACCACCATGCTGGGCGCCATGAGCCGCTACGTGGCCGATGAGACCGTTGCCGATTTTCAGCCGATGGGCGCGGCCATGGGCCTGCTGCCGCCGCTGGAGGAACGGGTGCGCGATAAAAAGCTGCGCTATTCCATGCTGGCCCAGCGCGCGCTGACAGATCTGGAAAACGCAATCAACAATGAGGAATGAGGAATGAGGAATGAGAGTGAACCTCTTAAAACTCAACACTCAAAACTGAAAAGATATGAAGTCACTACAGTCTAAGTTAAATTATAAATTCAAAGATCCCTCCCTGCTGGAGCTGGCGGTCACGCACTCCTCCTACGCCAACGAAAAGGGCGGGCACAACAACAACGAGCGGCTCGAATTCCTCGGGGATTCCGTTCTGGGCTTTATTACGGCGGAGTATTTGTTCACCACCATGCCCGGCACGCCCGAGGGGGAGCTCACCAAGCTGCGCAGCGCGGCGGTGTGTGAAAAATCGCTGGCGGAGTTCGCCCGGCAGATCGATCTTGGCAGCCATCTGCTGCTGGGCAAGGGCGAGCTGCATACCGGCGGCGCCGAGCGTCCCAGCATTCTTTCGGACGCCTTCGAGAGCGTGATCGCCGCCATTTATCTGGACGGCGGCATGGCCGCCGCAAAGGAATTCGTGCTGCGGTTCATCCGCACGGCGCAAACCGACGTGGAGCTGGTCACCGACTACAAGACCAAGCTGCAGGAGATCGTGCAGCACAACCCCGAAGACCACCTCTCTTACGTGCTGGCGGCCGAATCCGGCCCCGACCACGATAAGACCTTTACCGTGGATCTGTTTCTCAATACCAACTGTATCGCCTCCGGCACCGGCCACTCCAAGAAAAAGGCCGAGCAGGCCGCCGCGCGGGAAGCGCTGAAGCTGATGGGCTTTCAGCTATGAAGCACGTGAACGTTTCGCTGTTCGTGCCCCACATGGGCTGCCCCCACCGGTGCGTGTTCTGCGATCAGCGGGCCATCTCGGGGCAGGGGAGCCCCATCACCCGTGAAGAGATCGTAAATGCCTGCGAAACCGCGGCCGCATGCCCGCACGATCGGGAAAACAGCGAGATCGCCTTTTTCGGCGGCAGCTTTACCGCCATCGACCGGGCCACGCAGCAAATGTGCCTCGAAACCGCCGCGCCGTATCTTAAAACCGCCTTTTCCGGCGTCCGTATCTCCACCCGGCCCGACGCAATCGACGAAGAAACGCTTTCGTTTCTGAAAAGCTACGGGGTCACCGCCATCGAGCTGGGCGCGCAGAGCATGAATGAAACGGTGCTGCAAAAAAACGAGCGGGGCCACACGCCCGCCGATACCGTGCGGGCCTGCGCGCTGATCCGGCGATACGGCTTTTCGCCGGGCCTGCAGATGATGACGGGGCTTTACGGCAGCACGGACGCGCTGGATCTTGCTACCGCCGAGGCGCTCATCGCGTTACAGCCCGATACCGTTCGCATCTACCCCACCGTGGTTCTGGAGGGCACGCGCCTTGCCGGGCTCTACCGCGCCGGCGTTTATACGCCGCCCACGCTGGAGCAGAGCGTGAGCCTTTGCGCGAAGCTGCTGCTGCGGTTTTCCGCCGCGGGCGTGCGGGTGATCCGCCTGGGGCTGCACGCGGGCGCGGACGTGGAAAAGCATTACGTGGCCGGGCCCTATCACCCCGCCTTCCGGGAGCTGTGCGAAGCCCGCATCTACCGGGACGCCGCCGCGCCGCTGCTCGATGGGCTGCCCCCGGGCGATTACACGCTGCTGGTTCCGCCGGGGCACGCCTCGAAGGCCGCCGGGCAGAAGCGTACAAACCTTATATATTTCCGCGCGCGCGGGTACCGGCTGAAAATACGCGAAACCGAAGGCGTGGAGCCGTACAAGCCGGAAATAACCGAGAACTTATAAAAAGATTTCAAATCAGCACACTATTCTCACAGACAGGGGAACTACATGTACTTAAAAGCATTGGAAATTCAGGGATTCAAATCCTTTGCCGATAAAACGGTGCTCACCTTCGAGCACGGCATCACGGGCGTTGTGGGGCCGAACGGCAGCGGTAAATCCAACATCGCGGACGCGGTGCGCTGGGTGCTGGGCGAAAAGTCCACCAAGCAGCTGCGCGGCTCCAAAATGGAGGACGTGATCTTTTCCGGCACCGCCACCCGCCGCCCGCAGGGCTTTGCCGAGGTCACGCTGCGGCTGGATAATTCCGATCACGCGCTGAATAACCCCGAAAACGAGGTCAGCGTCACCCGCCGCTACTACCGCTCCGGCGATTCCTCGTACCTCATCAACGGCAAAACCGTGCGCCTCAGGGACGTGGACGAGCTTTTTATGGATACGGGCCTCGGCCGCGACGGCTACTCCATGGTCAGCCAGGGCAAGGTAGACGATCTGGTGTCGGTCAAATCCGAGAACCGCCGCGAGATGTTTGAAGAGGCCGCCGGCATCTCCCACTACCGCTACCGCCGCGCCGACGCCGTCAAGCGCCTCGATCAAACCGAGGAAAATCTGGTGCGCCTCAGAGATATCGTGGCGGAATTAAAATCCCGCGTGGGCCCGCTGGAAAAGCAGTCCATCAAGGCGCAGCAATTCCTGCTGCTGGCCGCCGAGCGCAAGGAGCTGCAGATCGGCCTGTGGCTGAACACGCTGGAGCGCTCCTCGCGTGTGGTGCGCGAGCAGGCCAATAAGCTGGATATCGCCCGGGCGCAGTACGACGACGTTTGCGCCGCGCTGGAGGATCTCTCCGCCGCCATCGACGAGGCTTCGCAGAATATCCGCGACTGCAACGTGGGCATGGAGCAGCTGCGCGCCAAAAACGCCGGCATCGAGGAAGAGGCCGCCGCGCTGGAGGCGCAGGCCGCCGTATACGAAAACTCGGTGGCCCACAACAACGAGACCGCCGAACGCATCGACGCCGATATCTCCCTGCAGGAAAAGAGCATGGCCGAGGCGGACGACGAAAAGGCCGCGGTGCTCGCCCGCATCGCCGCGCTGGACGGGCTCATTGCCGGGCTGCGGGAAAAGCTCTCCGCGCTGGCAACGCAGATGGCCGGTCTCAAGAGCGAGGACGAGGCCTATTCCGACGAATACAATCAAATAAACGACCGCCTCACCGCCGCCGTGACCGCCATTTCCGATTTGAAGATCGAGCTGAGCGGCGCCAATTCCGCGGTGGAGGAGATCTTGAAGCGCATGGCCGAGATCGACGACGCCATTGCCGCCCGCAAGCAGACCGCCGAGGAGCTCCTGAAGCGCAAAACCGCCGAGGAGCAGACGCTGGAAACCGCGAAAACGGGCCTTACCGCCCTCGTGAACAGACCTTTGTGCTGAAGGTGATGCGCCCATCGACAGGCAAGATGATGAACTTCAAG